>NZ_CAJZDT010000017.1:0-21500 GCF_915066115.1 uncultured Streptococcus sp.
TGGCTGTAGCCACAGGCTGCTCAAAGCGCTGCTTTGAGATTGTAGATAAGACTGACGAAGTCAGTCACATATATAATCCAAGGTGAAGATGACGTGATTTGAAGAGATTTTCGAAGAGGATTAGACGAAACAAAAAGGAGGAAACTAAGCCTCCTTAAGTTACAAAATTGTTTGATTGAATAATTTCAATTTTAGCACATAATGGTTTTCGAGATATGATAGTATCACAACCAACCAGATTCTTTCGCGATATTAGCTGCCTCTGTTCGATTACCTGCATCTAATTTCGAAAGAATATTGGTGACATAGTTTCGGACTGTTCCGTTTGATAAATAAAGTTGATCTGCAATTTCTTGGTTAGAGAAACCCTGAGCGACTCCCTTTAAAACTGCGATTTCTTGCTCCGTTAATGGATTGGGATGCGTCATCACCACTTCCATCAATTCAGGCGAATACTCCTTGCGTCCCTCTAGGACGGTGTGCAAGGTTTGCATGAGGTCTGCAATGTTTCTTTCTTTTAATACATAAGCATCTACTCCGGCCTTGACCGCACGTTCAAAATACCCAGGACGCTTGAAGGTCGTCACCACAACCACCTTTGTTTCTAGATTTTCTGCTCGTATCCACTCCAAGACTTCGAGGCCCGTCTTAACAGGCATTTCTACGTCAAGGATGGCGATATCTACAGACTCCTTTTCTAATAGTTGGATTGCTTCTTGCCCATTCTTGACTGGAAAGACAGACTCTACATCCGGTTGAAGCGTGAGCAACTGGCACATGGCATCTCGCAACATACTTTGATCTTCTGCAACAAGTAGTTTCATCTTAGTTTCTCTCCTTATAAGGTAGTCGAACCTGAACTTCTGTCGGTTGTTTCCAACTAATTACCTTTACTTCTCCCGAAAATGGAAGAACACGATCTCGAACTGTATGGAGGTCATCCCCCTTTATAGAAGTAAAGCCACAGCCATCATCTCTCACTGTTAGAATGAGTTCTTTCTCTGTCCGTTCTAATTTTAAGTAGACTTTAGACGCTTTAGCATGTTTGATGATATTGGTCACTAATTCAAGCAAAATCATGGAAGCCGTTGACTCCAATTCCTGAGTTAAGCTAGCTGTATCTAGTTGATTAGCTATTTCCACCTCAATTCCAGCAATTTCTAACATCTTTTTCACAGTCTCTAGTTCGGATGTCAAAGTTCTAGACTTAAGATTTTCCACAATGGTTCGCACTTCACGCATTGATTCTTTGCTAATTTGCTGTATTTCTCTTAATTCCTTTTCCACCTGTGGATAAGCCTCCATCTGAAATAACTGCAAGGCTAAATCTGTCTTGACACTCAACATAGCAAAGGTATGTCCCAAGCTATCATGCAAATCTTGACCGATACGACTGCGTTCATTTTCAGCAAGCAATAGATTTATCTGGGCATTTTGCTTAGCCTGAGCTTCTTTCAAATCCTCCACAATACGAATCCGAACCAAGCCAAAAGTCATTAAATCGACAAAAGCAAGAATTACAAGTAGATAGAATAGAAACTCAACTTCGATTCTCTGAAAAATCAACAGTTGGCCCACAACAAGGACTTGAGCAAGAAGAAAAGTCCAGACATGTAAAGACTTTAAACTACGTACGCCAAAATGATAACTTAAGAGGTTAGAAAGGAAAAAGAAGAACCAGATATAATTAACAGCAACAAAGGCAGTATTCCCAACTACATAAGTCAGCATGAGGCCCCAATATAGCCAAGATAGGCGCTGGCTCTTAGTTGTTAAAACACCCAAATATGCCACTACAAATAGAATATCAATCAATAAATGCCAGGCAGAAAGCCACCCAGTCACTACAGGTAGGATGGGGAAAATCATAAAAATTAAACTGGCCCAAAACATATAGTGTATGCTTTTTAGTCTTTCAAGCATTAAGCATTCTCCTTATGACCTTGAAGGTAAATGGTCAAACCAAACAAAACTGCTGAAAAAACAAGTAGATAAACTGTGGCTGATAGATTGATGCTACCCTCGTTTAAGAAGGTCTTGAGCAACTCCATCAACTGATAAGTTGGTAGGCACTTCCCGATTGCTTGCATCCAGTCTGGAAATAAAGAGATGGGCATCCAGAGTCCACCTAAAACAGCCAAGCCTAGATAGAGAAGATTGCCCACGACAGACATCAGCTGACTAGTTGGTAAGAGAGTCAAGGTCAAGCCAAGTGCTACAAATGCAATACTTCCTACTATCAGCAAGAGCGCAGCCCCAATCCAACTTCCTAAAGGCATATCCACACCTCTGACCAAGTGCCCAACTGAGAAAACAACCAGGATTGAGACCAAATAATCAACCAACATACTTGTTATCTTTGATAGATAATATTCTACCATATTTACAGGGGTATGGCGCAATGTTTTCTGCCAGTTGTTGATTTTATCGGTATGTAAAACAGCTGGGAATGAAAACATAGCTGTCGACATCATGGAAAAAGCCGTCATGGAGATGAGGTAGTCGCGCATAAAATTAGCCGGTCCACCTGGTGTGTCCTGGTACATACCTGAAAAGAATAAATAGAAGGCTGTCGGCATCCCTACGGATAACAGATAATAGACTAATTGTCGTTTGGTCAATAGAAATTCTATCTTGTTTAGTGCGATCCATCGTTTCATCTTAGTCATCTCCTTTTTGTGTTTCTTCAAAGATTGTGTCTAGCAAACTACGATTATTGACTTCAATTTCTTGAATCCTACATCCTGCTCGGACTAATAGTTCCCAGAAAGCATCTGCTTCGCGTGTGACTACTTGTAGAGCATCTTGTTTTTGTGACCAGTTTTCAACCAAGTTTGACTGTTCGACAACTTCCTTATATGCTAGAGGAAGGATAAAGTGCTTTTCAATCTCCTCACTCCGCATGGCTAGAGGTGTTGTATCGCGAATCAACTCTCCCTTATTCAAGACCAAGATTCGGTCCGCTGTATGCTCTACCTCTTCGATGTAATGGGACGAATAGAGAATGGTAACTCCCTGCGCTTTTAGATCCTGAACAATTTCCCAAAAACGTTGGCGGGTTGAGGTATCCATGGCCGCAGTTGGCTCATCTAAAAAGACAAGTTTTGGTCGGCCAATCAAGGTCAAGACAAAAGAGAAAAGACGCTTTTGCCCACCTGACAATTTTTCTGCAAATTGCTCTTTTTGTTGCTTGTCAAACTGCAATAGTTGATCGATCTCCTGGTTGCTCAAGGGATTTGGATAGATACGTTGAAAGAAAGCAATCAACTCTTTGACCTTTAATTTCTGAACAATGACATTTTCTTGAGGGAGATAGGATCTGGTGTAGTCTAACTGAGAACTCGTCACTGGCAAGCCTTGGATGGATACTTGACCGCTTGTGACCAGTTTATCTCCAAGCAAACAGTCCAAGAGTGTGGTCTTCCCAGCACCATTGGGCCCAATCAAGGCGACGCATTCACCTTCAGCTACCTCAAAGGAAATACCCTTCAAAATAGCCTTGCCCTTTATGTTTTTATTTAGGCTTTCTACCTTAATCATGTTCATCATACTCTCCTTTCAGCCACTCCTTTCCCATCGGAAAGGCGATAAAAATCATAAATCCTAATCCCCAGGCACCGCGAATGGCTTGGTGAAGGAAGGCTTGATCAAACCAACCTGTAAACATTTCTACCAACCATACCACTAGTGATAGTCCAATAAAAAGATAGAGAAACGCTTTTTTCATTTTTCAAACTCCTTTTTCACATCTGAGACCAATTTCAAGCCTTCTCGGATCAACCAAGACATCATGCCAAATCCTGCAAATAGTTCCCAAGGAAAATGATAGAAGTCTTCGTCCAATCCTGAGAACATGAGATAAGTCATGACTCCTGCTGCTACTAAACTCATTGCGACAATTACTTTATGTTTCATTTTTTTCTTCCTCCATTTAATACATCTAGTATAATTCTTTGAAGGTAGAATCACTAGAAGCTTCTGTCATGAGGAAATATGACAAATGTCATAAAAAAAGAAAGTTGCAAAATCAACTTTCTTTTTAATCTATTAAATTTTTATTCCACACTAAATAAGTATGGGTAAACAGGTTGTTGACCTTGGTGGATTTCAACTTCAACGTCTTCGAATTCTTCTGCGATTTCTTGGGCAATTTCATTGGCAAGATCTTCGCTTCCGTCTTCACCAACATAGAAGGTTACGATTTCACTGTCTTCATCCAACATATGTTTCAATGTTTCAGTTAAGGTTTGGTGCATATCAGGGTTTGACACGAGGATTTTCCCATCCACCATACCAAGATTATCGTTTTCATGGATTTCTAAGCCATCAATGGTTGTATCACGAACAGCTGTTGTGACGCTTCCGCTAACGACATCGCTGAGAGCTGCAGTCATACGTTCTTGGTTTTCTTCGATGGATTTGCTTGGATCAAAGGCAAGAAGACTTGTCAAACCTTGAGGAAGAGTACGAGCTTCTACCACTACTGCTGGTTGCTCCAAAACTTCTGCTGCAGATTGGGCTGCCATAAAAATATTCTTGTTGTTTGGCAGGAAGATAATGTTACGAGCGTTGACCTGTTCAACAGCCTTGATAAAGTCTTCTGTTGAAGGGTTCATAGTTTGACCGCCTTCGATAACATAATCCACACCTTGAGAACGGAAGATATCTGCTAGACCTTTACCAGCCACCACAGCAATCAAAGCATATTCTTTTTCTTCAGCTGGTTTGCTAACTTGAGCAGCTTCTTTCTCAACCTGTGCTTCGTGTTGGTTACGCATATTGTCAACTTTTACCTTGACCAAGCTACCATATTTAAGACCTTCTTGCATAACAAGTCCTGGATCTTCTGTATGGACATGGACTTTGACGATTTCATCATCGTTAACAACGAGGAGAGAATCCCCAAGCTCATTCAAGTAGTTACGAAATTCGTCGTAGTCAAAATCTTTGGCATAGGTTGGACCTTGCTTAAGAGCTACCATGATTTCAGTACAGTAACCAAAGGTGATATCCTCAGTCGCTACGTGACCAGCTACAGACTTATGATGCTCTGCATTGATCATTTCACTCATGTTGGCCGGAGTCGCTACAAAGTCCTCAGATGCAATATATTCACCAGTAAGGGCTGAAAGGAAACCTTCATAGATAAAGACCAGTCCTTGACCACCTGAATCCACAACGCCAACTTCTTTCAATACTGGAAGCATGTCTGGTGTTTTAGCTAGAGCTGTTTTAGCACCTTCCAAGGCTGCGCGCATGACTTCAACAGCGTCATCTGTTTGCTCAGCTTTTTTCTTAGCACCGATAGCAGCCCCACGAGAAACTGTCAAAATCGTTCCTTCAACTGGTTTCATAACTGCCTTATAAGCAACTTCCACACCTGATTGGAAGGCAAGGGCCAAGTCTTGACCTGTTAACTCGTCTTTATCCTTGATGGCTTGTGAAAATCCACGGAAAAGCTGAGACGTAATAACGCCTGAGTTCCCACGCGCACCCATCAAAAGACCTTTGGCAAGAATGCTCGCTACCTCGCCAACTGTAGAAGCTGGCTTGTCTGCAACTTCTTTAGCTCCATTTTCAATGGTCATTCCCATGTTTGTTCCAGTATCTCCATCTGGAACTGGAAAGACGTTTAATGAATTGACATATTCAGCTTGCTTATTCAAGCGAGTTGATGCAGCCTGCACCATTTCTTGAAATAAGCTAGTAGTAATTTTTGACACGGTTATTCTCCTACAACTTTGATATTTTGAATGTAGACATTTACAGTCTGAGCAGTAATTCCAAGTTGGTTTTCCAAACTAAAACGAACACGCTCTTGAATGTTTTTTGACACTTCGCTAATCTTTGTTCCGTAGCTCAACACGGTATATACATCAACTGCAATACTGCCATCTTCGGCTGCCTTTACGACCACACCTTTAGAGTAATTTTCCTTACCTAGAAGGGCTTGGAAATTATCTTTGAGGGCATTTTTACTAGCCATACCGACCACACCAAAAATCTCAGTTGCTGCTCCACCTACGACGGTTGCAATCACTTCATCTGTTAGTTCGATTTGACCATCTTTTGTATTAATTTTTACAGTCATCCTTTTTACCTCAACTAGTTGATACTCTATTTTATCATATTTCAGCCCAAGTGTAAAAGCAGAATACTGTATCAGCGGATATTTACTCTATTTTTCAAATGATTTTACTCCTACAATAAAAGAAAAAAGACCCTAAGGTCTCCTTTGCTTTTATTATTAAACGCGTTCAACTTTACCTGATTTCAAAGCACGAGCTGAAGCCCAAACTTTTTTAGGTTTACCATCGATAAGAACAGTAACTTTTTGAAGGTTTGGTTTTACGGCACGTTTTGTTTGGTTCATCGCGTGTGAACGGTTGTTTCCTGATACAGTCTTACGACCTGTAAAGTAACATACTTTAGCCATTGTGTTTTCCTCCTATTAGATCTAATATAGCGGATGTGCTAGCACCACATACTGTATTATGTTATCACACTTTCTCTGTTTTGGCAAGGGGATTGAAAGATTTTTTTATTTAACGTAGACAATTCCCAACTTCCCAAAGGCCACATCTCCACGGATAATCAAGGTTTTGCTGGTTGGGGCTAGAGGAGTATCTGCCTTGGCTACGCCACAGAAAGTTTCCACCTTTAAATCAACTCTCCAATGTTGAGGAACATAGATAACCGCATTCCCAAATCCGACTTCTATCTTCAAGGTTGCGCTTTCTCCCAACATCTCTGCATTGTCATAATAAATCTTGGCATTCCCAAAACCAACTTCTACTTGATCCTCTACCAATTCTTGCTCTTGCTTGTAGAAAGTCCCTGTACCAAAAGCAACTTCCTTATCTGTTAGAATGGTCTTTTTACCATCATACCACCATTTTTTCCCGTTCCAAGTCCTGTTAGAATGAGTGAGTGCGCTGACACCCATTACGATTAAAATACTAGCCCAGAACAATGACTGATTTGGAATCGGTAAAATGTCATAAAAATGATTAGCAATCATTAAGGCTACTAGAGCTGTAAAAGAGGCTGAAGTCAGATGACGACGAAGCAAAGCCTCAACTGATTGGTAGGCAAAAAATCCAATACCAATCAAAGGCCAAATGTGCCCTCCCAGAGAAGGGATTCCAAAATTTCCTTGCAACAAAATCCATGCTGCTAAAACCAGCAACACAATACCAAATGCTTTCTTTTTCATGTTCTTACCTCATGTTTCTTAGATTTTCTTTTAGGAGGGATTGGTAATGTCGTGAGACATGAACCTCCTTGTGGGTCTGGTAAAAGGAAATGGTGCCTGTTCCTGAAAAGGACTTGTCCACCGAGTAAACCTGACGGATATTTGCAATAGTCGACTTGGATACCCGACTAAAATAGCGAGGAAGGATAGACTCTAACTCATAGAGTTTGAGCCGAACTTCGTAGGCATCTTTCTGGGTATGGGCGTAAATCTTGTTCCCCTCTGTTTCAAAGAAAAGAATTTCCGACAAGTCCAGATAATATTCACCCGTCCCCTTGTAAAAAATCAATCTAGGAGACTTGGACTCTTGCAAGAGCCGCTGTAAATCCGCAATCTCATCTGTCAAAGTCGCTGCCTTGATGACAATTTCAGTTTCCTCTAAATTGCTGTCAATTTCGATTCGTAACTTCATTCCATCTCCTTTCTGACTCTACTATATCAAAGGGAAAATAAGAAAACAAGAGCAAAAAAGCAAGTGGTTACTTTAGACTCGTAAGTGGTTGTGGGACCACCTTAACTTACAGGTCAACATAGAAAGAAAATCACACCCCATACAAGAGCACAAATATAGCCAACCACTACATCCTTGGGATAATGCACGCCACCTAAGACTCTCACTAGACCTAGGAAGGCTGATAATGTCAAATAAATCATCCCTATAGGTAGACTAGCATGCATGCAAGCCATGGAGATAATGGTTGCCGAAAAGACATGACGACTGGGCATAGACTGACCAGGACTATCTCTGTCAAGCAGAGGTTTAATATCCCATTCCTCATAAGGCCTAGGGGCATTGACTTTCTTACGAAGAAAGGACAAAATCACAAAACCTGACGCAGGGACAAACACATAGATCCAGACCTGTTTCCCAAGTCCTTCTTGGAAGTAGGTAGTGGCTAACAAGGTCAGATAAACTATAGGCATAACTACTGTCATGAAGCGATTAAAAGTTCTTAACAGTCTCAGAAAGATAGGCTTATTTTCAATCTTACTAGCAATATGGTCATACCATTCTTGATAATTTTTCATATATTTTCTCATCACTTACTCAAATTTTGCTTATAGGGAAGCACTTGTCTTCTAGTATAGTGCAGAAAAAGAAGGCCGTCAAGCCTTCTTAGATTTATTCTTCTGCTTCATCTTCTGTAAACTGACTGTTGTAGAGGTCAGCGTAGAAACCAGCTTGTGCCATCAGCTCCTCATGATTGCCTTGCTCGATAATATTTCCATCTTTCATAACCAGAATAAGATCAGCATTTCGAATAGTAGACAAGCGGTGGGCGATGACAAAGGAAGTTCTTCCCTCCATCAAACGGTCCATGGCTTTCTGGATTAATTCTTCCGTCCGTGTATCAACCGAAGATGTCGCTTCATCTAGGATTAGGAGTGGTGCATCTTTCAGCAAAGCACGAGCAATGGTCAAGAGTTGTTTTTGTCCGACAGACAAGGTCACTGTATCATCCAAGACGGTATCGTAACCATCTGGTAGAGTCATGATAAAGTGGTGAATCCCTACAGCCTTGCTGGCTTCAATCACGCGCTCATCACTAATCCCCTTTTGGTTATAGATAAGATTGTCGCGAATGGTTCCTTCAAAGAGCCAAGTATCCTGCAAGACCATTGAAAAGGCATCATGCACTTCCGAACGCTTCATCTCTTTGGTATCCACACCATCGATGCGGATACTTCCCTTACCAATCTCATAGAACTTCATCAAAAGATTGACAATGGTTGTCTTCCCAGCTCCTGTCGGCCCTACAATAGCAACCTTTTGACCTGCATGAGCTGTCGCAGAAAAGTCATGTATAATGGTTCGCTCTGGTGTGTAACCAAAGGAAACTCGATCAAAGACCACTTGACCTTTCATGTCGCTCAATTGTCTTTCTTTATGGGATTCATCTTCCATTTCCTCTTCACCTAAGAATTCGAAGACACGCCCCATGGCTGCGCTAGCCTGTTGCAGACTAGTAATCCCTTGAGCGATTTGTGAAAGAGGCTGAGAAAAGATACGAACGTAGGCCATAAAGGCAACGATAATCCCGATGCTAATCTGCCCATTCAAGGTCAAGGCTGCACCAACGATAATCACCAAGGCATAGCTAAAGTTACCAATAAACATCATAATCGGCATCATAATCCCTGAAATAAATTGAGATTTCCAGATACTATCATACAGACGATTGTTTAATTTCGCAAACTCTTCTTTCGTGCTCTCGATAGCATTATAACTGGTCACCACATTATGGCCAGAGTACATTTCCTCCACATAGCCATTGACAGCCGCCAAATCCTGTTGCTGACTCTTAAAGAATCCCTGCGATTTGCCCATAAAAACGGACACGAAAGCAAAACCGATTAGAGTTGAAACAACCGTCACCAAGGCTAAAATCCAGTTCATCCCAAACATGGTTACCAAGACTGCCACGACCAGTAAAGTGGATGAAAGAACTGTTCCCAGACTTTGATTGAGGGACTGGGCTGCAGTGTCAACGTCATTGGTCACACGAGACAAGGTATCTCCTTGAGAATGTCCATCAAAATATCCTAATGGAAGGCGATTGATTTTCTCTGAAATAGCTCTTCTCAAACGCTCTGAAAAACGTTGTATGGCTGTTGTAAACAGAAAGGCCTGTAAATAATTTGATAGAAGTCCGATCACATAAATCACGGCCAAAAAACCACCAATAGCTGCAACCTCCGCGACATCCACACTTGTTTCCAAACCACTGGCAATAATATTAGTCATTTCCTTGATGCGGGTTGGACCATAAACAGTAATGATATTGGATACGATTGTTGCTATAAAGGCTATCAGAAGGGCAAACTGGAGGCCTGCAAGATAGGGTTTACTCTGTTTCCAAAGAGACATTTTCTTATTTTCCATGTTCCAATTCCTCCTTCGATAGTTGTGAATAGGCAATTTCTTGGTAAACTTCATTATTAGCTAGAAGTTCCTTGTGGGTGCCTTGTCCCACGACTTTACCTTGATCCAAGACCAAAATCAAATCTGCATCCATAATCGTTGAAATACGCTGTGCGACAATGAGCTTAGTCATAGACTTGGTCTTCTCTGCTAGCTCTTGGCGTAGAACTCGGTCTGTCTTGTAATCCAAGGCTGAGAAGGAGTCATCAAAGATGAGGATTTCTGGCTTCCTAGCCAAGGCACGCGCAATAGCCAGACGCTGTCTTTGACCACCTGAGAAGTTGGTTCCTCCTTGAGCTACTTCTGACTCCAAGCCAGCTTCCTTATCCTCGATAAAGTTCTTAGACTGGGCCAATTCCAAGGCCTGCCACATAGCTTCCTCACTAAGTGGTGTTTCTTGACTGTGTCCAAAGTCTAGATTGCCCTTGACATCTCCAGAAAATAGCACAGCTTTTTGTGGAATATAGCCAACCTTGTTGCGCAAATCTTCCAAACCGTAATCTTGAACATTAACTCCGTCCACTAGAATTTCTCCTGCTGATACGTCATAAAAACGTGGAATCAGATTGACCAGAGTTGATTTACCAGAACCTGTTGACCCTATAACGGCCACTGTTTGACCAGCTTCCGCTCTAAAGCTAACATGCTCGATAACTGGCTCCGAATTTGCCGCATAGCGGAAAGTCACATCCTTAAATTCGACCTGACCTTTGAGATTTTCATCAGCCAACTGCACTTGAGCAGGATT
Source organism: uncultured Streptococcus sp. (assembly GCF_915066115.1). GTDB lineage: Bacteria > Bacillota > Bacilli > Lactobacillales > Streptococcaceae > Streptococcus. The sequence continues at coordinate 10,927 of NZ_CAJZDT010000017.1, forward strand.
TTGGATAGAAGAATGCAAATCTAGAACTTGATTAATCCGCTTAGCAGATACCATGGTTCGGGGAAGAACAATAAAGAGCGCCCCCATGAGAAGGAAGCCCATGACAACCTGCATGGCATAAGACATGAAAACAACCATGTCACTAAAGAGAGGCAGACGCGCTGTTGGAGTAGCATCGTTGATTACATAAGCCCCAATCCAGTAAATCGCCACACTCAAACCACTTGAAATCCCCATCATGATGGGATTTAAAATAGCCATGAGACGATTGACAAACAAATTCAAGCGTGTCAATTCATCATTTGCTGTAGCAAATTTGTCATTTTGGTAATCCTCTGCATTGTAGGCACGGACAACACGAATACCTGTTAAACTTTCACGAGTAATACTGTTCAGTTTATCAGTCAGACTTTGAATCAAGGATTGTTTTGGAAAGGCTAGCGTCATCAAAACTGTCGTCATCAAAACGTTGACAATCACTGCCACAAGAACGGCCCAGAGCCAGTATTCTGAATGACCTAAAATCTTCCCGATAGCCCAGATAGCCATAATTGGACCACGCGTAACCACTTGCAAGCCCATGGTGATCAGCATCTGAACTTGGGTAATATCATTAGTGGTACGAGTTAAGAGACTAGGAATAGAGAATTTCTTAATCTCTGTCTGCGAGTAATCCAAAACTCGGTTAAAAATATCACTTCTCAGCCTACTAGTGTAAGAAGCAGCCACTCTGGATGCAAAAAATCCAACTGCGACTGCGGACAAGAAGGCAAAAAAGGACATTCCGACCATCATACCTGCTGGTTGCCATAACTCATCTAAGTTGGTTCCTTGACTTCCCAGCAAATCCGTAATTTTCGAGATATAGGTCGGCACTTCCAACTCTAGATAGACCGAAAAGCAAGTAAAGAGAATGGCTAGTAAAATCATCCCCCATTCTTTTCTACTAATTCGTTGGGCTAATTTCTTCATTTTCTCCTCCTATCCCCTTGATATTTGCCTGTAGTTGACCGAGAACTTTCTCAAAAATCAGTAATTCATCTTCATCAATGTCTTCCATCAACTGCTTGTCAATTCGTTCAAAAAAGGCCTTAACCTGCTGCATCTGAGAACGTGCTTTGTCCGTCAAACGAACAAATTTTGCCCGCTTATCGCTAGGATTCGCCTCCAATTCCACCAAACCATTTTGCACCATACGCTTGACCAAATTACTAGCAACAGACTTGGTAATATTGAGTTCCTGCTCGATATCTTTAATCAAGACCAAGTCTTGGTTTTTCTCACGATTATCCAAAAAACGTACAACCTGACCTTGAGGCCCACCCATAAATTCAATACCACAACGTTTGGCTTCCTTTTGCACCATCAGGTGAATCTGATGACCAAAACGCTTAAAGACTAACATTGGTTTATCCATACTAACTCCTTTCTAACCATTGCATTTAGTTCTCCTAGGAACTAAATAAGTTTCCATGAGAACTATTTTACCACTTTGAAAAGAGATGTCAAGAAAAAAGTTTCTAAGAGAACTATTTTAGTTTAAATTGACATTAGGCAAGATTTTTTATATAATAAGCACTCACTACTGTGGATAGAAATCCATTCACTCGATGAAGGGAGAAAGCTTTCAAATGAAACCAGAAGAACAAAAAGTTTTAGGGATTTTGGCAACCATTTTTGGAGCCATCGCACTTTTAGGATCCTGGATCCCGTTTATTAACTATCCATCGTTGTTCATCGGCATCGTCGCTTTAATCCTAGGGATTATCGGCCTTATCGTTAACCTCAAAAAACGAAAAACAATGGCCATTATCGGAACAGCTCTATCAATTGCTTCTATTGTCCTTTTCTTTACAACCCAGATACTGTACGCTAATGTCTACAATGATTTTGTCAGGGAATTTAACCGCTCCTACAGAGAGGCCAGTGCCTCAATGGAACGCGAAGAAGAAAGCGACTTGACAGATGATAGCACCTATTCCATCCCAGAGGAGGAAGAAGACGATAACTTCTCCTGGACCCAAGAACAGTTCGACGCCTTAATCGAAGGTGACCTTGACAACAAAGGAAAAGGTGGCACCAACTACAAGGATATTATCAAAAAACACGGACTACCAGACTCCGAATTTGATTCTACTATTGGAGGCTACAATACGAGAAAAATCACCTATATCTCTATTGGTGACAAGATCAAGACTGTTACCTTAACTTTTGCAAAACAAGACAATGGACAGCTCTTGCTCGTCCAAAAACATGCAGTCGGTCTAGGTCTAGGAAAAAGCAAGCAACAAAACGATTCTGAAACCAGAGTCTAAGCTCCAATATAAAAAGCGAACAGCTAGTAGGTCTGTTCGCTTTTTATATTAAAATCCATCCACATTGGTATAGATCTTTTGGACATCTTCGTCGTCTTCAAGGACGCTGTAAAGTTTTTCAAAGGTTTCAAGGTCATCGCCTGACAATTCCACTTCTGACTGAGGAATCATTTCCAATTCAGTAACTTGGAATTCTTCGACACCTGACTCACGAAGAGCAACGATAGCCTTGTGAAGGTCAGTTGGAGCTGTGTAAACTGTGATTGTACCTTCTTCTGCTTCTACATCATCCACATCCACATCTGCTTCTAGCAATTGCTCAAAGACTGCGTCCGCATCTTCACCTGCAAATACAATAACACCCTTGTTATCGAAGAGGTATGAAACCGAACCTGAAGCACCCATGTTTCCGCCATTTTTACCAAAAGCTGCACGGACATTAGCCGCTGTACGGTTAACGTTTGAAGTCAAAGTATCCACGATCAACATAGAACCATTTGGTCCAAAACCTTCGTAACGTCCTTCTGTAAAGGTTTCGTCTGTGTTTCCTTTAGCCTTGTCCAAAGCCTTATCGATAACGTGTTTTGGCACTTGGGCTTGTTTAGCACGGTCGATAACGAATTTCAAAGCAGTGTTTGATTCTGGGTCTGGATCACCTTTTTTAGCTGCTACATAGATTTCTACACCAAATTTTGCATATACTTTAGAGTTAGCTCCATCTTTAGCCGTTTTCTTGGCTACGATATTGGCCCATTTACGTCCCATTAGGAATCTCCTTTTTTCACATTTTAATCTTTCTTATTATAACACAAGTTTTTTCGATTTTCACTAGAGGAAATGGATTTTATTCAGTAAATCCAACTAGGATAGCACTTTGCTTGCCAAGATGGCCCTACCTTCTTTTATCAAGGGGTGACGGAATAATGAGAAGTACAGTTGAACTGTCATGGCAACCCAGATAAGGGGTTCGCAAAGGATAACTCCTTTATAGCCTGCCCAAGGGATAATCAAGACCACAAAAGCAATTTTCCCGATTAGTTCAATAAAACTAGAAACTAGAGGAAGGACCTTTTGTCCCAAGCCCTGCAAACAATTGCGATAAATCAATAAGAGACTCAAAATGGGATAAAAGGCTGAGCTGATTTGCAGATAGAGACTTCCATTTTCTATCAAGTAACCATCTGTCGAACTAGCCAAGAAGGAAACCAAGGCTGGACTGGCAAAAAAGAGGAAGATACAAACAAAAACTGCCCAGGATATACTTAAACAACTGCCGATTCGAAGACCTTGAACAATGCGGTCTGGTCGCTTAGCTCCTAGATTCTGAGAAGCAAAGGTCGTCATCGAAGCGGAAATAGCGGTCATGGGAAGAAGGGCGAAGGCCATAATGCGTCGCGCCGCTGTTTGAGCACTAATAATCACTGCACCAAAGGTATTAACAGAAGACTGTAAAATCACACTGCCGATGGACACAATCGAACTCATCAAGCCCATAGCCAAACCTTGCTCCAAGAGATCCGCGTACAAGCTCTTGTCCCATTTGAAATGCTTGAGTTGAGGCAAAAGTTCTGGCACACTCTTACGGATATAATAAAAGCAGAGAACCGCTGATAAGCCTTGCGAAATAATGGTAGCTAGTCCCGCGGATTGAACTCCCAGATGCAATTGCGTAATAAAATAGAGATCCAGAACCACATTAACCAGAGCAGAGAAAATCAGAAAACCAAGCGCAGCCAGACTGTCTCCAATAGACCGCAACAAACCTGCAAAGAGATTATAAGCGAAGCTAACACCAACACAGGTCACAATCATAGAAATATATTGATAGGACTGGGGAAGAATTTCTGCAGGAGTATCTAAATATTGCAAGAGTGGATACAGACCGACAAATCCCATCAGCATAACTACAATACTCAAAAGAGCACCTAAAATCCAGGTGGCTGCCACTGCCTCCTTGATTTTAGTGAAATTCCGAGCTCCATAATAGCGGGCAATGACAATCCCCATGCCATTACCAACACCAAGAGTAAAACCTACAATCAGGTCAAAAATCGCTGTCGTCGCCCCTACCGCAGCCAAGGATTCTTGACCAAGAAAACGTCCAACAATCAAGACATCAGCAGTGTTATAGAGCTGTTGAAAAATATTGGATAGCAAGATCGGAAAAGCAAAGCTTAAGAGCGAGGGAAGAATCGGACCATGAATCAGGTCCACTGTTCGTTTTTTATTCATAAGGCTATTATATCAGCTTTCTAGAGGAGCGACAAGAAACAGCAAACTATGCCAGAACTAGGCAATGAAAAAGCAGTGAATTTCTCCACTACTTTAACAGCTTATTCTTCAATTTCGATTTCAAGTTCGTCGCCTAGGTCAAGTGTCACTTCTTCATTCACAGAATCTGCTTGAACTGCTTCATCTTTTTTAGTTTCAACACCTTCTACAGCTGCTTCTTCTCCATCAATCAAACCAAATTGAACACGAACTTGATGGTCAATTTCATCAAAGATTTCTGGATTATCTGCCAAGTATTTCTTAGCATTTTCAGAACCTTGCCCAATTTTCTCATCCTTGTAAGAGTACCAAGCTCCTGCTTTTTTGATGATATCCAAATCGCTTGCAATCTTCAAAAGCTCACCAGTCTTAGAAATTCCTTCTCCGTACATGATTTCAACGAAGGCTTCCTTAAATGGCGGAGCCACCTTGTTTTTCACGACCTTAATCTTAGTTTCTTTACCGACATTGGTGTCTTTTTGGTCACCAGTTCCCTTGATTTGCGTGCTTCCACGAACATCCAAACGCACTGAAGCGTAGAATTTCAAGGCACGTCCACCAGGAGTTGTTTCTGGATTTCCAAACATGACCCCAACTTTTTCACGCAATTGGTTGATAAAGATGGCAATCGTTTTGGTTTTATTGATAGAAGCACCCAGTTTACGCATGGCCTGACTCATCATACGAGCCTGCAAACCAACGTGGCTATCTCCAATATCTCCATCAATTTCCGCACGAGGTACAAGGGCCGCAACGGAATCTACTACAACAAGATCCACAGCACCTGAGTCAATCAATTTTCCTGCAATTTCAAGCCCTTGCTCTCCTGAGTCTGGTTGAGATAAGAGCAATTCGTCAATATTGACCCCAAGAGCCGCAGCATAAGCTGGATCAAGGGCATGTTCCGCATCGATAAAGGCTGCAATACCACCTTCTTTTTGTGCTTGCGCGACTGCATGAAGGGCAACCGTTGTCTTACCAGATGACTCTGGTCCATAGATTTCAATGATACGTCCCTTAGGATAACCACCTGAACCAAGGGCAATGTCAAGCGCCAAAGAACCTGAACTCATCACTTGCACCTTTTGCTCGGCACGTTCACCCAAACGCATGATTGATCCTTTACCAAAGTCTTTCTCAATCAATTTAAGAGCGTCATTCAAGGCTTTTTCACGTTCTGCCCCGAATTTTTTTGAAATTTCATCTAATTTTTTTGGTTTTTTCGCCATTCTATTCTCCTACATTCTAATGGTCCTCAGACCTATCTACTATTATATCAAAAGTTAGTCACTTAATAAAGCCTTGCGAACTAGGTTAAAGGCATGCATAACCGCAATGTGACGTACATCTGCTCGACTTCTGCCTCCAATATTGACCTTGATGACCTCAGTTCCATGCTCTTGAGCCAAGCCTATAAAGACTGTCCCAGCTGGGTGCCCTTCTAGGCTATCTGGACCTGCCACTCCAGTCAAACTAAGACCAAAATCAGACTGGGTCTTGATTCGTGCCTGCTCAGCCATCTTCTGAGCTGTAAATTCAGATACCACACCCTGTTCTTCCAAATCCTTGACAGAAATATCCAACATCTTTGATTTTTCCTCCAAGCTATAGGTTACAAAACCACCCTTAAATATACTTGAAGCACCCGAAAAATCAGCTACGCTGGCTTGGAAAAGCCCTGCCGTCAAACTCTCTGCAGCCGTGATAGTTTTCCCTTGTTTTTTCAGTTCTTCTACCACAATGCTGGCCAAGCTAGCCTCCTCTCCATAACCATAACAGAGGTCTCGTAAAGAAATTCCTTCGAAAGTCTGGCAGTCCAAGATTTGATTTTCCAAGATATCCAGCGCTTGATTCGCCTCTTCTTGGCTGCTAGCTTTTGTTGACAGACGCAGAGTGACTTCTCCTGTCTTGGCATAAGGGGCCAAAGTCGGATCTGTTTGATTATCAATCAAATCAGACAAAATCGTAACCAACTGACTTTCGCCAATCCCAAAGAAACGAAGAACTCGGGAATATAGCTTACTCCCTGTCATCAACTTAGGTAGAAGTTGGTTTAAAACCATGGGTTTTAATTCACTTGGTGGACCGGGAAGGACGACATAGGTCACTCCATCGACTTCCAATATTCCCCCCACAGCCAGTCCTGTTTCGTTTGGTAGCGGAGTCGCTCCTTCTACAAGTTGAGCTTGTCTTTCGTTATTCGGTGTTCGGGCATAGTCTGGTTGCTGGGCAAAAAAGACATCCAACTTCTCCTGAGCCTGAGGATCGAAGACTAATTCTTTCCCTAAAAATTTAGCCAGAGTTTGTTTGGTCAAATCATCCTCAGTTGGCCCCAAACCACCTGTCAAAATCACCAGACTGCTGCGTTGACTGGCAATCTCAAGCAGGGATAAGAGACGAGCTTCATTGTCTCCTACAGCCGTCTGAAAATATACATCTACCCCAATCTCTGCTAGTTTTTCCGACAAAAACTGGGCATTGGTATTAACAATCTGTCCTGTCAAAATCTCTGTTCCAACAGCAATGATTTCTGCTTTCATGTTTCCTCCTATCTATCTATTCGTACTTTTTTGAAAAAATCGCAGGAAATTTCCCACGATTTCATTATTAATTTTGTTCTATTTCTACACTTGAAGCATTCGTTGGTGTAGCAGTTCTTCCAAGGGCCACTTCGTATAAAACAGCATTGGTTTCTACTTCAGTTACTTCCTCTTTACCTAGTGAACGACGTAAGAGATTTTGCATTTCTAACATATGCTCAGTTGTAACAATCTGGTAAGAAATCCCCTGCAATTCCGCATCTTCTCCGCGCAATTGATGTGTTTCAATATTCTTGAAAGAATCTTGATAACCAAGTAATTGTGGAATACTTTTCGCTGATAAATCAATGTTGGTCTGCATATTGGTACTTAGGGCTTTTAAGATAGACTGATAGTGACTAACACTATTCAAGCTAAGAACTTTTTCAACAACCTTTTGAATGACTTCACGCTGACGCTTCTGACGTCCGTAGTCCCCTTCTGGATCTTGGTAGCGCATGCGAGAATAAACAAGCGCTTCTTCACCATTTAGAGTTTGCTGTCCAACACCAATGGAAATTTTATTAAATTCTTCCTGGTCAGTAATCGAAATTGGAAAACCGAGTGTATTATTTACAGTCACCCCGCCAACTGCATCAACCAATTGTTGCAGCCCCTGCATATTCACCATAACGTAACGATCGATATGAATATTCATCATTTTCTGGATAGTTGAGATTGCCAATTCCGCACCACCACCAGCGTAGGCGGCATTTAGTTTAGCTTCCTCAACACTACCATCTTTATGCTGAATTTTAGTCAAGATATCACGTTCCAAACTCAACATCGTTGTTTTTTTCGTATGCGGATTAACCGTTAAGAGAATCATGGAATCACTATTTCCCTCCCAAGGGTCAGTTCGTTCTACGTTTCCAGTATCAACCCCCATTAAAAGGATCGTTAAGGGTTCAGTCGCCTCAATAACATTGGTTTCTTCCCCTATTTTTTTATAGGTCTTTGATAAGGTTTGTGTGCCTTGCTGATAAATGGTATAAGCAAAAACACCGACACCCAAAACTGTCACAGCTAGAAAAGCTAGCACCATTCCAATAATTTTTTTAACCATATTACTATCAATCTATCAGTCTACCCATCAGGTAAACATCTATAAATTTCCCTTCTTCTATGTACGCACCGCGATCTTGTCTACCTTCAATGACAAAACCATTCTTTTGATATAAATGAACTGCAGCCTGATTACGAGTTTGGACAGTGAGTTGAAGTCTACGAAGAATGCCACTAGCCTGCGCCCATTCTACGACTTCTTCAAGTAACAAACTCCCCAGTCCATTATTCCAATACTTCTTACCAATCACAATGAAGAGATCTCCAATATGCCGAACTCTCTTGCGCTGGTCAGCTGTAATATTTACAATACCAGCAATTTCATCATTCAGCAAGGCTAGTAAAGTGATTTGATTTTCTGAATGAGCCTGGTTATCCAAAAACAACTCCATCTCAGTATCTGTCATCAAAATGCCATCCCTGTCCAGACTGGTAAAATCTGTTTCTACACTGACACGATTTAAAAATGATACTAACTCAGCCGCATCACTAGGTTCTGCTTCTCTAATGAGCAATTCATACTCCATGATGAAGCTCCTCTAAGAGTTTTTGTGCACGTAAGCCCTTGGCTTTGAAGTTTAATCTGCGACCATCTTCCTCTTTTAGAATTTCCAATTCTAAATAAGTATCTGGCAAGGCATCACCTAAAAGATGTCCCCACTCAATGACAGTTACCCCACCACCAAAGAGAAACTCATCCAAATCAATAGAATCAGCATCCCCCTCGATACGATAAACATCTAGGTGGTAAAGTGGAAGACGACCTTCATACTCTCTCACGATAGTATAGGTTGGACTCTTAATCATCTGAGAAATCTGTAAACCTTTCGCAAGGCCTTTTGTAAAGGTCGTTTTGCCTGCTCCAAGTTCTCCAGTTAGAATTAAAACATCATTCTTTTCTAATAAATAGCCCAAACGTTCACCTAAGGACTGTAACTCTTCTTCGTTTTTAGTGTACATGTTTCTATTATACCAAAAAGTTGTCCTTTGTCGAGATATTATCTATGAATTCCATATTATAAATTGTAAAACTTGGACATCTTTTCTTTTGACTTTAAAATAGAAACAGCAAGAAGACAACTAACAAGATATCTCTCATCAAGTGGCTATAAAATGAAACTTCCCAGCGAATGACTTTTGGCACTAACAGGCCTAGAAATAGCATGCCCAAGGCAATATAAAAGGTCATGGATAATATTGACCAGGGATTTCTGAGAACGATTAAAATAGCTAGTCCACTAATAAAACATATTTCCTTCTTACCTAAAATCTTTTTCAAGCCATATATATACTTCTGAATGGGCAGAAAAACTAACAAATCAATACCGAATAAGAAAAAGAAACTCGGTAGAAAGACTTCCACAAACTCTTAACCAGTTGCCCTTACCGTAAGAACATATTCTATAATAATCAAAGCTAAACCTAAAACATTTACCAATAGTAACAGAGTATACAAGAATTGTTGTCTATCTTCTTTAAAAACTGAATAATGTTGATTTCGCTACCCTCTATAATAGTTTAGCCCTGCCCCAATACTCGCAAGTAGCAACATACCTACTAAATAATAGAAGCAGTTTTGATTTAACATCAAGGACCAAGTCGATAAACTTAAACAAGAACAGCTACTAAGACCAAAAACTGTCAGCAATAACAAAGCTCGAATTTGCTTTTTCATTCTTTCCATCATTCTTTCTCCCTTACTTGTTCTTATTATATGCTAGAAATACACATCATTGCTAGAATATTTCTCAACTGTCAGTTTTCTAGTCTAAAATGCAAAAAAGTTTGATGCAAGTATCCCTTACATCAAACTTTTTGCTATTTTCCCTAAAACCAAAGTGCTATCTCTCGCTTAGCTGACTCTTCTGAATCCGAACCATGTACAACATTTTGGATAACCTCATTTTTTCCAGCAGCTTTTGCAAAATCACCTCGAATAGTTCCTGGTAAAGCTTCTTCTGGACGAGTTGCCCCCATCATGGTCCGCCAAGTTTCGATTACTTTGGGACCAGAAATGATACCTACAAGAACCGGTCCTGAAGTCATAAATTCACGAATCGGTGGGTAAAAACTTTGACCAACCAAGTCCTGATAGTGCTGATCAATTAACCCTTCTGAAACCTTTGTACGCAACTCCAATTTTTCGATTGTAAATCCACGTTGTTCGATGCGTTTCAACACCTCACCCACTAATCCTCTTTTTACACCGTCTGGTTTAATGATAAAAAATGTTTGTTCCATACCTGTCTCCTTTGTCAGCTTCTTTCTTTTATACTCTTCGAAAATCTCTTCAAACCACGTCAACGTCGCCTTGCCGTAGGTATGGTTACTGACTTCGTCAGTT
>NZ_CAJZDT010000018.1:0-21431 GCF_915066115.1 uncultured Streptococcus sp.
AAAAACCTCCCTGCCAATAAAATCATATTTTCAGCACTGTATCTTTTCTTAGTCTTTTTTGGAGTTGTTGGTATTCCAATCGCTCCATTCCTTGCAGTTCCTTTGACAGCTTGGAGTTTGTATAAACTATACAAACTATTCAGAAAATAAAAAAGCCCCACAATCGCCCTCGCCAAAGTTTGATTGTGAAGCTCACCCTTATAAAAAATCAGCCATTAAAAAGGCCTCTTTTCTATACCCTATTTTACACCATGAAAGGGGTGATGTCAATATTCTCAATGTTTAGACCTTGTCCAGAAGCCGATAAACAAGGAGAATACAATGAAATATAATAAAACAAAATACCCAAATATCTATTACTATGAGACTTCCAAAGGTAAGCGTTACTATGTCAGACGTTCTTTTTTCTTCCGAGGTAAAAAAAGGGAAAAAAGTAAAAGTGGTTTCACAACTCTCCCTCAAGCTCGTGCAGCCTTGGTAGAGCTTGAGCAACAAATCCAAGAACAAGAATTAGGTATCAATACGAATTTAACACTTGATCAGTATTGGGATATCTATTCTGAAAAGAGATTGTCAACAGGGCGCTGGAATGACACTTCCTACTACCTCAATGACAATCTCTATAAGAACCATATCAAGCCAAAGTTTGGTTCTGTCTTGCTTAAAAACCTAGATAGAAATGAGTATGAACTCTTTATCGCTGAAAAGTTGCAGAACCATACTAGATACACTGTCCAAACCCTCAATTCCAGCTTCATGGCATTGCTGAATGATGCCGTCAAAAATGGAAATCTGCTCTCAAATCGCTTGAAAGGTGTCTTTATTGGCCAGAGTGATATCCCTGCTGCTAACAAGAAAGTGACTCTCAAAGAGTTTAAGACTTGGATAGCAAAGGCAGAAGAGATTATGCCAAAACAATTCTACGCTCTGACCTATCTGACAATTTTTGGATTGAGAAGAGGAGAAGTCTTTGGATTGCGTCCAATGGACATCACTCAGAACGACAGCGGACGGGCTATACTGCATCTTAGGGACAGCCGAAGCAACCAGACCTTGAAAGGAAAAGGAGGGCTTAAAACGAAGGATTCAGAGCGATATGTCTGCCTTGATAATATCGGAACAGACCTTATCTATTATCTGATAGCTGAAGCTTCTAAGATTAAGCGAAAGTTAGGGATTATTAAGGAACAACAAAAAGATTATATCACCCTGAACGAAAAAGGTGGTCTCATCAATCCAAACCAGTTAAATAGAAACTTCAATCTAGTGAATGAAGCGACAGGATTGCATGTAACACCTCACATGATGCGCCACTTCTTCACAACTCAAAGCATTATTGCAGGGGTTCCGCTTGAACAATTAAGCCAGGCGCTGGGCCATACAAAAGTATATATGACCGATCGTTATAATCAAGTAGAGGACGAACTCGCTGAAGCGACAACAGACCTATTTCTTAGTCATATTCGCTAAAAAAATCCCCGCCAAAATCTCAAAAAGTCCCCGCCAATTCCCCGACCAAAATCCGAAAAATACCGAAAAATATCGAAAAATGATTTTTAGAATAGTCCCCAAAAGCCTGAAATAGAGCCAAAAAACTCCACCTGATTGGGTGGAGTTAAGGGAGATTATTATGAAAAAGGTAAAATTATTTCCTATTAAATAAGCAAAAACGGAGGGTGTCCCCTCCAAGTCCCCGACCTCTGGACAAGGTCTATTTTTTTGAAAAAATTTAAAAAAACTTCATCAAAACGCTTGACTTTCTCGGTGCGCCGTGATATAATATAATCAAGATAAGGAAAGGAGGTGAGGAAGTTGAACAAAGAAGATTGGCTTAGGTTACTTGAAAAGGCGATAGATAATATCCCTGAAACGGTGACTGCAATAACAGTCGCAAGGCAAAACAAAAAGCGTAAACCCGAATCCCGCAAAAGAAAAAGGTAAACGCTAAGAGGTGGGGGCGAAAGCCCCTCACACCTCTATTTTATCAAATGAAAAGAGGAAAAGCAATGGTTAGTGCAATAGCTATTTTTATAATTGCAATCAATGTATATATCTATCTAAAAAATAAAAAGGACAAATAATATGAGAAAAGTTATTCAAGAATTATTAGACAGCCCGATGTCTACATCTGCTATTTCGCAAGGCGCTGGAGTTCCTTGGACTACTGTTTCTGACCTCAGAAAAGGAAAAACAAGCATGGACAAAATGGCGCTTCTAACAGCAGAAAAGCTCTATGAATTTGCTATAGCTGATAAGCAGTGATTTCGGTCACTGCTTTTTTTATTGCAAACAAAAAACCGCAAGCTATTGCCTGCGGTTGGTGTACTATATTTTTGGTTTCATACAGATTTTTAGTCAGATCTTTAAGAAAGCAATTCGTTAACTCGATTTTGCACTGCTTGCGCATCGTAACCGGCATTTTCTAGTTTGTCGAAACGTTCTTGTCCATTGCCCCACAAGCCTTGTAGCACTTCATTTGCTAACGTATCCAAGTCTTTACTAGTATTTTCAGCATTTAAGAGGTCATTTACCTTGTCTTGCACGGCTTGCGCATCGTAACCAGCATTTGATAGGTTATTAAAACGTTCTTGTCCATTGCCCCAAAGTCCTTGCACGACCTCGTTAGCTATGGTATTAAGGCTTTTTAGGTTGTTTTTATTGATTGGGATATCTTCTTCCTCATCATCTAACAAGACTATATTCTTGTCAAAAGGATTGCTAGAATATTGCCACCAGCGGATCCCGTCCATGCTTGGGAAATATTCAAAGTTAGCAGAACCATCATTTAAACCATAACCAGCAACCCACAAACTATTTGGAAACTCTGCAAGAATCTGCTGATAGTCAATATTACTGAGGGTAAACGGTTTATAACTATAATAAATAGGCTTATAACCAGCATCAGCGATAATTTTCATAAAGCGTAAGCACGCATCAGTATTTGCTTGTTTATCGTCGCTGGCGTGGTCTTCATAGTCAAGCACTAGATATTGAACTTTTTTGGGAACGTTATCTAGGAAATAGCGTGCTTCTGCTTCTGCTTGTTCTACGTCTCCACCAAACCAAGCAAAATGGTAAAAGCCAATAGGATTGGATTGCTCAACTTGAGCAGACAAGCAAGGGTTTAAATAGGTCGTACCTTCTGAAATTTTGATGATAGTGTTAGTTGTTCCCATCTGCTCCAAAATTCCTGTAATGTCGTATCCATTGTGGCTAGATACGTCGATGAATAAGTCGTTTTTCTTCATTTTTTTCTCCTAATCTTCGCTTGGTTCTTGATAGTCAAGAGCACGTTTGCTATCAGTTAGACCTTTCGTTGTTGGGTCTGGAATGATATTCAAGATATTTACAATCGTCAAACCAACTAAGTAAGGGTTAGAGAAGAATTTTCCTAGCAAGTCGAAGATCACTCCCCAGCTAACTAAATCTTCAAGTTTGAGATTGAAATATGCAAGAATCGGCAAAGCTAAAGCAAATGCCACTCGCAATAAGAATGTTTTGTTTTTAAAATTAAAACGTACTTTCCAGTTAATCATTTATTATTTTCCTTTCTTTTATGGTAATTTTGTAGGCCAAGGCTCATCTGTCAAGTATGAGATGGCACTAACACGAATATCGCCTATATCTTTATCAGTGGGAATAGGGTCATTAAAGGTAAATTGAATGAAATTTAAGTCAGATTTTCCGCCTAAATACCAAATTCCATACGGTTTACCCTTATCGTCATAAATTGGTCCTACAAGCGAATTTTCGCTTCTAAAACCTTCAGGGATACCGTTAGGATAAGTAAGTTTAGCCCCTTTATCTCCACTACTATTGTGCCTTACAAATCCAGGCCCATTTCGTCTGCCTACTCCAAACCAACCCCATTGAAGACCTCCGAACTGGTAAGTAACAAGATTGTTTACTCGTCTGATTTTAATGAACGAGTTACCTGCTCGAGAGACACTGTTTAGCGTTCTCCAACCAGTATCGCCAATCAAAACACGCCAGCCTGTGTTGTTGTTACCTTTTTCTTTAATCCACTTCAGAGCGCCATTCGTCACATTGACGTCTACGTAGGTCGTTCCGATTTCGGCAGCGATACGGCCTTCTGGTGAGCCTGTGCCACGGATTTCATGCCCTACGCTCTCTGGTAGCGGTAGAGTGACCCTGTTGCCTCCCGTAATGCTTAAGTCATTACCTGTCAAGGTTAGCTGAGGTGCTACAATCTCGCTCTTTTTGGCATAATCAGCAAGCGATTGATGTTCTGTTAGATAGTGCTTGCCATCTAATTCTTCATGCGTGACAACCTGAGAGTAGTCAATCTCAGTCGCTTCCTGCATTTCCTGCTTCGTTGCAAAACGTGTCCTGATATCCTTGATATCCTTACCGATTTCCGTTGCTAGATTTTCAAGGTTATTCATGACTATCACGCTTTCGCATTATTATATACAGTTACTAAATCAAGATTAGCAATGTTGTCAATACGTGTGCCTAAATCTGAGATTTTTTGAACAACTGCGCTTTGCGTGTCTCCGCTCATGCTGGCAATTTTATCCGCAATTTCTTTGAGCGTGTTCAAATCCTCAGAGACACCCTCCCCCAAAATCTCGTTTTTGACTGCGGTTTTAGCTTGTTCAATCAGTTGTGTGACTGTCGCATTGTCAATCTTGCCATTAAGCAGTTGCTTCAACTCCTTAATGTCAACCCCGACCGCTTGAGCGAATGCTGTTAATTTTGTTGTGTCCATATTTCTACACCTTTCCTAAATTATAATAAAAGAGCAAGTCAGGAAACTCCTGACTTACTGTACCGTCACTACCTACAGACCTACCTGCAAGCTGCTTTTTAACTTCTTCTGCAATATCCAACTCTTTGAGAGCATGGATTTCTTCGGAAACTAAATTCTTATCCGATTTTGTGATTCTAATTTGAGTCGAGTCATCGCTTGGGAATACATACCCTGCCACAACTACCTCGATTTGATATAGACCAGTAGGTAAAATTACGCCCAAATTAAAGGAAACTGCACCATTAGTCACGACAGCCGTCTTTCGTAATTGCTCCTGACCTCTCGTCAACGTGATAGATGCCTCTTGGTCTTCAAGCTGTGGAATCGGCTCATGGTTTTCATCAAGTAATGAAAAGGCGAATGTGGAAGCCACATCGCCTTGTTTAACTAAAAATCCACCGTCAACTTGTTCGAGATTTGTTGAATTAAGAACATAAGTCATTCTTTGCCCCTTTCTCAGGTTTTACTCTGAATCAGCGTTTTCAACTCTCTGACATCTTCACCTAGCGATTTAACTTGTTCCGCAAGAACTAAGATAGCCTTGTTCTGTTCGTCATGGTTATCTAGTCGTTTATTTGCGGACCTTTTAAATTCGTTCAGATTTTCGATGTCTTTCTCTAGAACCGTAAGACGATTCTCTTGTTTAGTCGCTCGGTCTTTCATTGAGAAATAAAGTCCGACAACAGGAATCAGAGAGAGAAAAATTTGGACAATTAAACGTTCAAATTCTGCCATAAAGCACCTCTACTGTACATTTGTTGCTTTTGGTGTATTAAACTTCCAAGGTGTTAATACGCCATTTTGGTAAGGTGTTCCTTCAAGTTGAGCAAGGGTTTCTCCTTGATAAGTAAATGACCGATTCGTTTGAATCAAGATACGTTTACCTTCTCCATTGATTTCAACGTGGCCAGGATCTTCAACCGCAAAGATTGAACCCGGTTCATAAACTTTACCGACTTCAGCAAGTGGGAAGAGCTCGACCATTTCTTTGTAGGTAGTACCGTAAGAGATTTTCTCGCCCATAATTGAATCTTGAGCCATTACTCGCACTACTTTTTTAATCTGGTTCGCAAGCGCTTCAAGATCATTCTGTTTCACTTCTGTTTGAGCTACTTTCTGCTCAGTCTGTTCCAATTTAGCTTGATTTTCTTGCAATTTCGCTTGTGTTTGAACGATGGCGCTAGCTGGGTCTAGTTCCGCCTTAATAACATCAAGAACTGCCTGAATAAGCACTTCCTGACCTTCATGCGTGCGGTCGCCAGACAAGCCAGCTTGCTCATAGCTATAACGTTGGCCGTGTTCTTTCTTGATTGTAACAATCGTTACGTTCTCAGGTTGGCGGTAATAAGGGGTATTTGCTAATTCGTATGTTTGTGTCATGTTCTATTCTCCTTTTTGCATTTTTGCTTTAGTTTCTTCGAAAAGTTCTTTGAGAGCCGGATCGTATTCCAGCACCTCGTTCATTGCTTTTAATTCGCTCGTTACGAGTTGGTAAAATGCCTCATTTTGAGCGGTTTCCAACTCGCATTTAGCCAATTTAGTTGCTAGTGAGTTCATCACTAATTGATCCAATGTTTCGTTCATGCTATCTTCTCCAATTTTGAATTTAATTCTTGAATGGCCTTAATTAGATAAGGCACAAATTTTGAGTAATTGATTGTTAAATGGTTATCCTCTCCCTCATATTTTTCGACTGCACCAGGAATAATATTTAACACTTCTTGTGCAATCAGACCGATTTCTTCGTGGGTCTTATCCTTAATGTAGTCAAACGCCACTAAATTCAAAGCATTTATTTTATCCAACGCCTTGACCGATGTCGGTTCGATATTCTCTTTCAATTTCCTATCTGAACCGGTTGTTATTCCAGCATGTTGTCTCCATTTCCCTGTTACAATTTGACTCCACCAAACAACTCGATTATAGCCACCGTCAGGGTTATCCCCTTCACCGTTTATATCATCGGAAGCAATCCATATTCCTTTCGGAGCATTGATTCTAGAGTAGAAATTAACCTTTGATGTGCTTGCGAAATCCACTTTGGAATAAAAATCCACATCATTTCTACAATACATCTTCCCGTCTGTGTTGACATACCAGGCTTTGGGGCCAGGGGTGTCTAAACTTTCACCCCAGTTTGCCCAAAATGCGTTTCTGTTCGCACCAGCGTTCGTTCCGTTACCCATCCCAATACTAACAGAGTTAATTCCTGTTATGAAATATCCATTTCTGTTTGCGTATTGACCAAATCTGAAGCCTCCTATCAAGCCTTGGAAACCTTCAAGCAGATTTGCAGTAACTACAACAGACCTAAGTTTGTTTATAAAAGCCTCTTTAGCTGCAAGCGTATCTGTGAAGATGTTACTTGCTACTAGCTTATTTGCAAAAGCTTGGTCCATTCTCACTTTGTCAGCCGTGACTGCTTCAGCATCCAAAATTACAGTAGTCACCGAACCTGATTCAAAATTGGCCGTTTTCAGCTTATCAATCATGGCCGACTTGATGACTGCCTTGTCAATCAGAGTCTCGCCAGTGATATGAGTCAATTTCCCAGAAAGACGGTTATGACCATTAGCGCCCAGGTTTAAGCCAGAAACCAAATCACCTGCGCTGTTGATATTCTGAACAGACCACGAACCAGCTAACTGACTTTGAACAGAGCGAACGGCTTCAGACATATCATCTAGCTGACTAGCTTTATATCCATTAGTTTGAGAAGCACGAACAAGCATAATCTCTTTAATTTCAACCCATCCATTTTTAGCTAAGTAGAAATAAAGTGGATAAAGTTCGCTATTCCTGAATTCAAAATCTCTGCTGATAGTGTACGTTTCGTTGAACTCTTGCCAATTGCTTGAAACTGCAGTTGAGCTTGTGGCTACATCTGAAGCAATAGCCGTTTCATTCGTTTCGTGATTTTTAGTAACAACCACAAAATTATGGTCTAATCGTCCCATAATGCGATACTTAAAATTAAGAGTATACGTCTCGCTTCTAGCCATTCTATCGATGTAAAGTGGTAGTGTGAATCCTGCGAATGTATATCCTGAATTTCCAGTACATCTAATGGTAAATATCCCGTTATTCACGAATACTCTCTTGGTGTTGCCTTCATTGACAAGCGTATGCCTGTCCATCGACTTCGAGCGGACGATTAAGTTATTATCACTTCCAAGACTTTTAGCAACTTCAACCTGAAAAAGTTGGGAAGTAAGAGCCATGCGAGCGACCTTATTCGAGATGTCATTCTCATTGCTACCGATAGTCCGCTCGTATAGCCGGCTTGTCTCTCGAACTTGCTGGAAGTCGACTTGGTTAGCTTTACCAGAAATCATTGAAGTGATTTCAGTAAATCGTCCATCTACTGCTGTCTTGTAGTTGGCAATCTGAGTGGCAATCGAACCGTTTTGAGGGTTAGTGATAGCTTCAAATTTGCGTTCAAGAGCTCTCGCATCCTCCTGATAAGTCGATTTACCTACATAGTCCCTTGTGACCAGCTCACGGACTGCTGTCGCTTGTCGTGCGCTCTCTTCTCGAGCATAACGCTGCAAACTCTCTTGTCGCTGACCGTCTTGATTAACATACGTTTCAATCGCACCAAGCTTCGTCAAGATACCGTCTGATGTACTCTTAAATTCATTCAGCTTCGTGCCGTACTGATTTTTAAAACTTTCAATCTGGCTGAGAGCATTTTGAGATGATACTTGTAGATTAGTAATGTCTGCTCTTGCTCGCTCACTAATCCTCTTGGCTTCTTGAGCGAGTAAGCTACTTGCGCCAGCGTTTCGCAAGGCTTCCTCGGCCTTACGCTTGGCTTCTTGTAGTGGTCCATTGTCAAAACTGCTAAACCGCTGGTCGATAGTGTCAGAGAGTTCTCTCTTGACTTCTTCGGCTCTTGCTCTGGCAAGTTCAATGCCGTCAGAAATTTCCTGTCTAAGCAATCCAGCCTTATGATCAAAGTCTAAGTCAGCATTTTGAAGAGCCTTTTCTAGGGCGATTTCTTGTGCAGATTCTGTCACTCCAAGAATTGCATTGGCTGCGCTAGATAGCCCACCAGAAGCTCTAGAACCACCAGTGCTTGCCTTATCATCAAAAGTCAGAGAGATATATTCTTCCTTCAAAGCGTCGAACTCATAAGCAATAGCTTTCTTGAATGCATCGACATTGTGCTTCCAACTCTTGAGATTGACCGTATCACCCATATGGACCACTTGCCCATCAAGTTCATAGGCTTCAATCTTGACAGCATCAGAGACCTTGTCAATGCCCTCATTTGAAAACTTAGCCTGTGCCCACTTTTGCAACTCTTCAACAGTTTTAGCATTGTTGTTCTCATACTCTTTTTCATTGATATAAGGGTATGAGTTGATAAGAGGACTATCAACAGTAACTCTGATAGTCGTTTCTTTTTCAGCGCCTTCAGGTTTAAAAGTCGATTTGGCATGGATTCTTGTAACAACATTCTGACTGTTTTTTGTGCGTTGGTAATCCTTCAGATTCTTGTGTGTCGTGATAACAACACCACGATTCTCCCCACGGCTTCTCTTAACTGTTAGAGCGAAATTATCACGCACCAGCTCGCCTTCCCATGTACCAACAATGCTGTGCTTGCCGTCCAGCAATACAGAGTACAGAGTTTCTGTTTCAGTCGTGTTGAAGGTCCTACGATCCTGGATGTCGCTATTGAAAGAAAAATCCCCCAAAGAAGTTTTGGTGTTTTGAACCATGCGAGAAAGAGCCATACTACAACTCTGACTAGTCACACTTACTGGTGTGATAGAACGTTGCATCACATCGTCTGAAATGTGATAAGCTGTGATTTCCAGATGGTCATTATGCTCAACAGGTTTCTTGATGCGAAATAGCTGCGCACCAAGAACAGGAGTCGGCGCTTTTATCAACATATCTTCTTGAATAAGTTGATAAATACCAGAGTCAGAAATAGGATATTTCACAGTTAAGGTGAAATCACCATTCATGATCTCTTTAACAATCGCCGAAGTTGCTTCATGAAGTGGCTCCCCGTTCCATCGAACAGTTCTTACATCTTTATTAAGTAGATAAAGCAATTATGCCCACCCCCAAACCGTTTCGATTTCAAGCGATTGAATACCTGGACCCAAAACAACCCCAACATTCTTAAGTTTCGCTGGATCAACTGTGATAAAATCCCCTGACCATTTGACTGGCTTCCCTGTTGTTGTTTTAAAACTTGGATTGTCAGGATTATTGACCATCACAATCGACTCAGTGAGTCGTTCAAGACGGATGACCTGACCAGCGATTGTAAACGAAGTCTCAACAGCGCTCTGGCCAACGATTGTGATTTTAGGAAAGGCAAGAGCAGAACCTTGAACAGTCAAAGTCCCACTTCTTGTCAATCTCTGTGTATCGGTATCTTTAAAGTATTTGGTAGGGTGACAAGTGAAGGTTGCTTTAGTCATATAAAGACCAGGTTGCACTTCTTCAAGGTCGCTCACATTGACCTTATAGCACCAAAGACGAGTTGTTTTGACTCGCTCACTCTCTAGCCAGAACTTCTCACGGATAAACAGACTCATAAATTGGTTCATCTGTTCTTCAGTAGGTTTAACCAAATAAATCGTATAAGTTTTCTTGACCAGTTCTCTATGCTTGTTTGTCTGAACGATTGCTCCACTGATACCACCATGCTCCAACAGGGCTGTCTTACTCTCTCCCAGTGCAATTGAGGGAGAATCATGGACAATGACCTTAAAAGGAAAAGACGATGTTCTAACACCGTCAATCACAAGCTCATTATGCTTTATCATGCAAACCCTCCTCTCAATTGTGTTTTACGTTGCAATTCGTCAGCAATCCTCTGCGCTACCTCATCAGCAATCCGAATAATGTCAGCTTCTTCTCTGACGGTATTGCCAGTGATAGTGATATTGATGGTCGGTGAAGTTCCACCCATTGTCTGAGCAATACCTCGACCGATAGCACCAAGTGTTTTGTCATTGAGTGGTAACACTGCTTCATTACCAGCTTCACCGCCAACCATCATGTTATTTCCATTCATTCCAAAGATGGTTGGTTTTGTCATGATACCGCCTTTGGCATACCATTCAATTCCAATACTTGGAACACCTTGACTTAACCAATCTAATGGATTGGCTGAACCGCTCACATAAAAGTGAGGTAGTGGAATATGTGGCCAGCTGATGTTGAAGTTAAACAATCCTTTGATGGCTTCAATAGCTGAAGAAACAGCATCCCTTGCACCATTGATAGCACCTGAAATGGTACTCTTGATACCTTCCCAAACACTTGATACTGTGCTAGATATGGCATTTAACACATTTGAGACAGTGTCCTTGATGCCGTTCCAGATATTTGATACAGTTCCTGAAATACCGTTGAGAATATTTGAAATATAACTCTG
This sequence comes from uncultured Streptococcus sp., assembly GCF_915066115.1. Lineage (GTDB taxonomy): Bacteria > Bacillota > Bacilli > Lactobacillales > Streptococcaceae > Streptococcus. The sequence continues at coordinate 11,181 of NZ_CAJZDT010000018.1, forward strand.
GATAGCTGAAAAAATGGTCTGAACAATGCTTTGAATAGCTTGCCATACAGTAGAAAACACTCCCTTGATAGTTTCCCAAGCGCCTGACCAATCACCAGTAATGATCTGCATAACTGCTTGGATAACACCAAGAACAACATTGATTGCAGTCTCCACAACGGTCTTGATGATTTCCCAAGCTGTTGTAATGATCAGTTGAATGTTATCCCAGCCAGCTTGGAGCAAGGGGCCAAGTATATCCAGTATTGTACTGATGACCGTATAAATGGCATTCCAGACAGTCTCAGCACTTGTCCTGATACGCTCCTGGTTCTCCGTCCACCAAGTAACAACCGTCCCAAAGATGCTCATGACAAAATTAGAAATCTCTGATACGACTGTGTTGATGACTTCAAGAATCGCATTCCAAACGGTCGTGACCGTATCTCGAAAACCTTCGTTAGTTTCCCAGAGGTATTTTACAATAACAATAATTGCAGCAACTGCAGCAGCAATTGCAATAGCTGTTCCAATAATTGGCAATGCGGCAATTATCATTTCTCCAATAGATATTTTTAAAAACTCAGCAAGGGCTTGCAATGATAAGAATATGGGGGCTATGACCCCTACAGCAGTCACAACTGTTCCTAAAATAACAACAAAATCTTTTACTGGAGCAGGTAACGAACTGAACAGCTCAGCCACACCCTTCACAATGCTTGCCAATGTTTGAAACACTGGGATCATCATTTCCAGAAGAGGTTGACCAATAGCAGATAATGCATTGGTCCCAGCTTGTTTCAGATTCCCCATAACGTTTTCTAGGCCGTCTGATTCTCTTGCAGCCTGTCCAAGAGCTCCTGAGAGTTTATTTCCGTCTTCGACCATCTGAAGCAAGGTCAATTGCTTCTGCGCTTCGCTCAAGTCCTTGAATGACTTTCCGTACAATTTATTTGCAGCAGCATTCCTAGTTGTCTCTGTCGCAGAGATACCAAGAGCCGCATCGTTAGAAAAGTTTCCTTTTAAAAAGGATTGTAGGCTTTCTGTCACGCTCTCAATGGACTTATCATAAAAGGCTGCACCATCTGCTGCTGCCCTAGTCGCACGAGAAGTTAGATCCAAAGCTTCGGAAGTATTCAACCCTGAAGTTTTAGCAAATGAAGCCATCTGAGTAAATGACCCTTGTAAACGCTCTGGGACAATATCCATTTCCCGACCAATAGCATTCAATGCTTCTCTTGCTTGGGTTTCCATATCTCCGAAAACAGTAGTAAATTGAGCATTACTAGCTTGCATTTGAGCAGCCGCTTCTAACGCTTCTTTCCCTACTTCCACAAGCTTATCTGAAATAGCACTCAACTTCTCACTAAACTGTTGAAGTAGTTCTGCTCTTAAATTTCTTGAGATTTCACTTAAACTTTCTTGAGTGCCATCAGCAGCAGACTTTGTTCCCTTCATCTCATCATTGAGATGATTAAAAGCAGTCTTAGCCTGATTTAGCTCAGCTTCCATCCTGTTGGCTTGTGTAGAGTTCTCACCAAATTCTTTTTTGGTAATTTCCAATTGCTGTTCTAGATTAGAAATTTGTTTACTTACAATCTCAGACTGAGCACCAATCTTTTTCTGGGCAAGAGCATTTCTCTCGGCTTCACTAGCATTAGCGCCTAGCTGACTTTCTTGCAGTTTGAATGAGCTTGTCACCTTTACCATCTCTGAAGCAAGTTGACTCTGCTCATTTTGCAACTCTTTTAATTGGTTCTTGTTGTTCTGAGTAGCACTCCCATTCTCAGTAAGCGCCTGGTTCACATTTGCAAGCTTACCCTCATATCCTTTTAGGACGTTTTGAGTAACTTCTACCTCACGTTGAAAAGCACGGTACTGGTCAGCACCGATATCACCATTTTTGAATTGCTGCTCCACCTGAGACTGAGCTTGTCTCAAGGTTTCTAGTTTCTCTTTGGTCGTCGAAACTTGCTTTTGCAAGACTTCTTGCTTCTGAGTCAGGAGCGTTACGTTCCCTGTATCAAACTTCAATGCTTTGTCAATCTGTCTCAACTCCTGACTTGCATCAGTAGCAGCCTTATTGACATTTTTCAGGGCCTTTTGTAAGGGCTGCGTGTCGCCATCGATTTCAATTTTGATACCTTTGATATTTCCTGCCATATTTCCTCCTTTCACAAAAAATAGAAAAGCGCTGAGAGAACTTCTACGACTGATAATGCAGTTAGGACAATGAACTTGACCTCAGAATCGCTCTCTCAGCACTCATTTTTTCTTTAAAAACTGTCAAAATCAGCTTGTGTGGCTTTCCGTTCGCCACCCTTGTCCTCACTCCGTAAATTCACATAATCCGTCTGATAATCCAGCGCCATTCCGATTGAGATGTGTTTTAGATCATCGATAGACAGACCAGTTTCTTTACAGCAGGACAGATAAGACTCTACTGTGAAGATTTCTTCGCTAGCTGATTCTGATTCATCTGGTGCTTTTTTGTCGTCATGCTCGCATTCAGCATTTCCATCAGAACAGGCCCAACTTCCTGAATCGGAAAGACTTCCATTTCCATGAAGAATTGTTCATAAGGCTTGATGTGAGGATTTGCAGATTTAGCAAAGGTCCAAAAAAGGCGGTTGAAAAAGGTCATATCAAACTCTTCTAGCATTGAAATGTCAATGTTAGTCGCTGTCAATTCTTTTTCAGCTTCAAGCTTGTTCAATTCATTCATGAATGATTGATTTTTCAACATTGAGAACAAATCTTGAAAATAATCTTTCCCAAATTGTTGCTTGTAGGCGATAGGAGTATAACCATTAGTTCCTAACTCATACTCCTGATTACCAACCAAAACGATTTTACGCATAGATCTTCTCCTTAAGCTGCCACCGCAGTAGGTTCATACACTTTCTTGAACCAGTTGTCATAAATTTCTTTATTATCAGCTGATGTGATAGAACGTTTAACAACTGAATCCAGAGGACGAGGACTTGCTTTAAAGCCGAGTTCACGCTCATTGACGTTTGTACCGTTCTTGGTTTTTGAGCCATTTCCTGGACGGCTCGCTGAACAGTAGTAAAGAACATGACGTGTTTTGTTCTTGTCCCCTGAAAATTCGAACATCAAGGCAAATGATGTGAATTCTGCATCAGCTTTTTCAGTCAAAACACCCGTCTGAGCATCTTTGATTTCACCCAAAATCTTAGTCGCAAACATTTCAATAATGTGAGAGATTTTGAATTTCCCTTCATACCCTTCGTTTGAGTTCATGAAGTGAAAATCGATATCGTCTGCTTTGATTGGTGTTGATTCACCCTTTGGATCCAATGTCAATTCCATTGCTCCAGGAAAGCGGAAAATTTCATCGTAAGCAATCACTCCATCTGCACCGATTGATTTAATTGGCGCAACGTGAACATTTTTCAAACCAAAGGTTACTTTATTTTCTTGAGTCATGTCATTCCTCCTTAGTATAGATAGACCGTATAAGACTTGACATAGAGTCTTTCAGTCTCGATAAATGTTTCTTCTTGAACATCGAAAAAGAGCTCATGGGTTGTCCACAGCTCTTCCAGACGTTCTTCCAAATCTTCATCCTTACTCTCAAAAGCCAGCTCAACCGTCACGCTCTTAATCTGATGATTAACCGTGTTGTCAGCTGCATTGATGACTGGACTTGATTCATAATAGACCAGGTAAGGTAGGTCAGGAGCGTTCCCAGTTTTAAACGCTCGATAGGTGACAGGCAGGTTTACCTGTTCCAAAATAGCAGCAAAGTCTGATAGCTTCATTTCCCAATCTCCTTGATACGCTTCTCAAAGTTTTCTTTAACTTTCTCCTCAACAGGTTTAATATGTGGAAATGCCCGACTACGACCGCCATTTCTCAAAACATGCCCATTTTCTAGTAAGTGAGTTAAACGATAGGTTGGAGCCGCGTTGTAGATGACGTATGACCCTTTAGCATTTTTCTTGAAGCGCCAATTTCTAGCATACTTTCCATAACGTTTTGGACTAGTCGCTTTTAATTCCGTAACGGCTTCGTTTACAACGTCCTCAGCAATCAGGTCAATCTTATCTTCTACCTCAGCAGAGTACTCTGCCATTGCCTTTGCAATTTCATTCGCTAAATCACTTGTTAAGCTCATTTCAACACCTCTGACAAAGTCAACTCTAAAATTTCAGAATCGATAGGATAGGTTTTCAAGATACGATATTGCTTGCCTTCAAATTTCGCAAACTCCTGATTCTCATACTCAAAATTTCGAATCTCAACGACCAAGCTCGGTTTTAGCCCTGCTTGGTTCGCTTGATAAAATTCAGAGCGAGTAACCCTCTTTTTACGACATAAGCGAGTAACTTCAACATCTTCAGAGATTGGTTGTAGTAACTTGTCCTTACCTGTGACTTTCATAGAGATCAGCGTGATTTCATGATTCCACATTCTTGACCTCTTTCTTTGATGCTATCTGTAAATTATGCAGTCGCCACTGAAGGTGACGTGGCATGTCCACCCCACCCTCATAGCGATAAGCAGCATAGTCAACGATAAACATTTCATGGTCAGCACGCTCACCGACAAGCTCGATACCGAGGTTATCGGTCAATTCAGTGATGACACTTGAAATGATTTTTTCTAACGGCTTGTCTCTCAAGCGGGTTGAAATACCCAGCTTAAGCTTCAGCAATTCTAAAAGCTGACCTTCATCCATGCTTACTCCTCAACTTCCTTAGCAGGCTCTTCAGTAGTTTCCTCAACTGTTTCCTTAACTATTTCTTCCTGCTCAACTGCGGGCTCTTCCTTAACTTCTTTTGTTTCAGGAGCTGGTTTCTTAGGCTCACCATCTCCCAAAACCTCAAGGAAGATAGAGCCAGCAGTGTTGGCACCAGTCAAAAGGCCATTGGTAAAGCTATCTGTGGGCTCATATCCTTCACGAGGAAAGATATCGCCAACAGCGTAGTCATGTTTTTCAGGATCAGCTAAGTCCTTGAAAGGACGGATTACTTTATAGCTCATATGCCACCTCCTTAAGCTACAACATCAGTGTATGTTCCGAAGAACCCAGCTTCATCATCTGCTTTCTTAATATCCAAACGGATGAAAAGCCCAAGCAATTGTCCGTAGATGTCATTGTTCACCCACTTAACGGATACTTGAGCACGGTCAAACTCTTTGACGAACTCAGTGACATCTCCGATGAAGAATTTCATGTCTCCTTCGTTTCCAAACACTGTGTCATCTACTTTGTATATTGTTTTTCCACCAAATGAATAGCCAGTAGGTGAAGCCACATCAGTTTGAAGCATGTAGCGTCCATCTTTGTCCTTCACCTTATCAAGTGCAGCAAACATTGACTTAGTTACAACGATACTTGCTTTATAAATTGATTTAAGCTTCTTGTTGTAGATATCTTTAATACCATCAAATCCAGCTGCATCTGCTTGGGTAGCTTTTTTGAGGACAGCTGCAACTAATGACAATTCAGTGTTTTCACCTTGATTAAACACTTCGTCTTCAACAATGGACATGATGTCATAGTCTGCGTCGTCAATCATTTCTTGTGACACAGGGACATATCCACGATAAGTCTTGATTGAATAATCAATCTCGCTGATTGCTGGTTTTCCAAGTTCTGGATTTGATTTCAATTCCTCTGTTGAAACCATTACACCATCCGTTTTCTTGATAAGTGGATATTTACCAGATCCACTGTTAACTTTCACACGTTCCACAAGATCCAAAAGTGGATTACGTGTTTTATTGACAAAATGAGGTTTTAAAACTTCAGTAGGAATCAGAGCTGCGCTTCCTGAATCAGTAGTTTTCAAACCTACGATGTCACGAGTTTGACCAGTACGAATGTATTTAGCGATTGCGTCACGTTGTTCCAATTTCTGTCCTCCACGCTTTTCTTTACTTGGGTAAGTCGGTGCTTTACGATTTTGCTCCTCGATTTGTTTTTCCAACTCGTCAATTTCTTTTTCCAGCTTCGCTTTTTCAGCTTCTTTTTCTTCAATTTCCTTTTGAAGATCATCTACAGTCTTTTCAACTGCTGAAACTTCTTCATCAGTCTCAGCACGGTCTAACTTCTCTAGTTCAACAACTGAACGTTTGTTTAATTCTTCGATAGTTTCTTCCAACTCAACTACCTTAGTTGCTTTTGCTCGCATACGAGCACCAAAGATTAATGCCTTGTTCATAGCTTAAATTTCTCCTTAATTTCTTTCTTGCGCTTGTCTAGCGCTTCACGATTCGCACGGCTCTGACTTTCAAAGTCTTTTTGTCGTGCAGCAATTTCCGTTTGTGGATAGGCTGGGAAAGTACATGGACTCACTTCAAAGATTTCTAGTTCTAAGACAGTGTCCAGATACGAACCATCTTCACGTTCCTCCGTTTCGATTTTTATCGGGATAAAGCCAAAGCTACATCCGATAACATCTCCACGCTTGACACGGGCATAGGCTCCAACCGCTTGAGGATCATCCTTGTTAATGATGATGTCTCCAAAAAGACCAACATCATCAACACCCAGTGTCAGAGTTCCGTTACCTGTTCGACCGAGAACAAGACTATCATCGTGGTTAAATAAAGCTCTGATATCAGCGTCTTTGATAGCTTTCTCAACCCCGACACGCTTAATAACTTCACAGTAGCCTGGCCACAATTCCGTCTCCTCGTCAAACTTGATAAAGTAGCCACTCAAAATCAAATCCCCAGAGTCTTCTTCCCTAGTTTGAAATTGAGTGGCACGATAACTATTCCGTTTCTGCATTCTCTTCCTCACCTCCTTTCAGTTTCTTCTGGTCCCCAAGTCTGTCTTGCGGTAAATAATTTTCAAGAGCAAGGAGCTCATCCATATCAGGATCTGGTGGCATCCCAAGCCAATCCCTCCACTCATTTCGACGCATTGCCATGCTTTTAGTCATCTGTTCAGCAACTGAAGATAACTCTGTAATGTCATACGAATAAAGCGAGCGAGCATTAAGTTTGAAATACCGATTATTTGAAACGAGTAAGTCTCTCGTTAAGGTCTGAGTGATCGTCGTAGCAATGCTCATGACCGTTGTATTGACAAAGTTGTTGTATTCTTCTTTGTCAAAGCTATCAACTCCCAAAATAAAAGCTGGAACTCCCAAAAGCCCAGCAACTGTTTTCTTGTCAATTTCAACAGATTCATTAATAGCGATATCTTTTAAGCTAAGCGGCTTAACCTGCTCTACACTCAACAAAGCATCAGGAATAATCCACGGCTCACCTGCCTGACTTGTTGCTAAATATTTCTTAGCAACCTTGTCTCGTCCCTCTTGCGTGCCCAATTCTGCATTCGAAGAATCAACCTTAACAATCAGGCTAGGAACGTTCTTGCCATTCATAAAGCCTTTTTTGATTTGAGTAGCAAGGTTTAAATTCCTAACAATATCCCTCAGAGCAAGTCTATATCCAGTTCCTACAAATGGATTGTCTGGATCAGGATTGATTACAAAGTGAACGACTTCGCTTGAGTTGTAGTCAATGCCACGATAATTCACGATATAACCAACATCATCACTTTTGAAAGAGACTTCACTCATAGAGAATGGTCTCAGGTTCAAAATGTAATCATTCACAGGATCATACTCAACATGAAGAACTGAATTTCCGTCACCAAATAGCAACAGGTCACGCACAATCTTGAAAATCCAAGTTTTGCGAGTCATATTGTCGCATGGGTTTACATCGATCTTGCGAGCCAGTCCGTCTTTAATTCGGATGTCGCCCTTGTCGGTATTCTCCATCAAGTGAATAGTCATGTTCGACACCATGTCAGCAATCTTATTGACCGCAGCAATCACATCAGGATTGCGAGCCAATGGCACATAGCTATCACCGTCGATATACAGACCAAAATCCGAATGAGTGATAACATTCGTTTCACTTCGACTCTTACCACGTTTCAAAAACCTATCTAAAAGCCCCATCTTTCCTCACCTCCTTTCTCTAATCAAAGAAGCTCATGACATTCTGATTCTTGCCAAGGTTAGCAAGAGCCTGAATGCAAGCAAAAACGCTGGCATCAAACAAGTCAATTCTTGCAGTACCACCGTCACCGTCTAGTTTCTCATATTGCACAGCATCGTCCACCTTTTCAATTGCTCTAACATTGCTCACACAGTATTCGTAAGCGTCCGAATGAAGATAGTAAAATTCCTTATTCTTAACTTTGAACTCAATCCGTCTGAACCCCTCTGATTTCAGATAAAAAAGCTGTGGTTGGTCAATCATCTTAAACCGAGCTTGTTTCATCTTCGTCAGAAACTCACGGCCAAACTTCCTATCCATCCCAACAGCAGCAATCTTGAACCCTTTCTCTCTCATCTTGATGAACCATTTAACAATATCATCATAGAGAACGGTCGGAGTATTGCTCATTGTTAACCAACCATCAGACTGCCAGCCAAAGAGTGGAATCCCGTCATCATTGGCTTTCTTTTGAGCGTTGACACGAGGAAAGAAAGCGTGTGTGATACAAATATCAACATCTTTCTCACCATCATGGTAAACTCCATAAAGAGCAGCAGCGGTCAAGTCATGCAACCTTGACAAGTCAGCCCCACCATACCACTGGATAGGCAAGCGTGCCAGTTCTTCCAAAGTCCAATCGTAACAACTGTCTGAAGCAATAAATTCATCAGGATTGAAATAAGCGTTCATTGAGTTTGTAAAGACATTCAAAGTCTTGTTAAAAAACTCATTTCTTGTCTGTGGATCATTCATAGCCTGCTCAGCTTCTTCTCTCAGAGCCTTGAGCGATACCGTCACACCCCACGATGGGTTGGCTTTCTTAAGCACATTCTCGTCTAGGTAATCACCGACATCTCCATCTGTTGACTGGTCAGCTTTGCAGATAAACATGAACAAGGAATCATCCTTGACCAATTGCTTGAGAACCTTTTGACAATATTTCAGACGGTTAGCAAGGAAACCAGTAGGAATATCACCAGCCGTAGAGATAACAAAAAGCATACTGTTTCGGTATGCTGACATTGTTTTCTTCATAAGACCGTATTTCTTACTGTTTCTCATCGTGTGAGCTTCATCCAGTATAATTACATTACCGTTCAATGAGTCCAAACGGCTTTCATCGTTGGCCAGTGCCTGGATAAAGAAAGAACCCTCGATACCAAAATTAGCAGTGATTGAGTGTTCCTGGTTGTTATCCTTGATACGAATGTTCTTGTCATTCCATCGCTCTACATTGAATTTTAAGAATCCAAAGGCTTCCATAGCTTGCTTGACCGAGTTGGCCACGATGTAGCATTTTGAACCGCTGTCTGTGTCTAATATCTGATAAGCAAGAGCGATTGCAGCAGTAAATGAGGTTTTCCCATTCTTCCGAGCCAGCATGATAAGCGCTTCTTTGAACCTGCGCTCGTTTGACCCCTTGTAGTAAAAACCAAACAGGTTCACAACTACAAAATGTTGCCAGGGTTGCAAGAGTAATGGCTTGTTACGGATAGACACCGCAAACATATCATCACCCTGCTGATGGACTATCGTGTTTTCGATGAAGTGAACAACGAAATCAACGATTTCCTCATCCATTTCAAACTCTGGATTTTCAAGATCACGCAAGAAACGTTCAGCTGCAAGAATGTTCTCCTCGCAATGTTCCTCTCTGTGAGATATGACGTGCTGAGCATACTCTTTCGCTTTATCAAGATTACCCATTGCCAGTCACTCGCTTCTTCTTGATTTCGTTCTTGAACTTCAGTACCTCAGTAAGAACTGAATCACCTTCTTGTTCTACTACCTCACCGAGCGACTTAGGATTCATCATCAACTGATTAGAGTAGCTGAGGATGTCTTTTCTCAAAATTTCCATCGCTGTCAAGATTGGAACTTTGCGCTCATTTTCAGCACCAGCCTTATTGACGTAGGTGTCTGTTACTGGATAACCCATGTCAGCATAATCTTGAGCAAGTTTCTGATACTGGTATAACATACCTGCAAAAATGTCAATGATCATTTCGAACTCTTTCCGATAAGTGCCCAAGTCTTTCATCTGCTTGACCACTTTTGACTTAATCGATTTTGCTGTAATTGGTTTAGCCAAAAACTACCTCCTTTCGTCAAAATCGCTTAGTTTTTACCCCCTTTTTGTTTGAAGGCCCCCGACTTGGAAAAAGTTCCCTTCACCGGTACCCTACTGGCCAAAATGATTTTTCAAAAAGAGGGGGGAGTCAATATCCTTTCAATTCCACAAATCTTTTAGCGATTACCTTTCTACGGCTATTTATA
>NZ_CAJZDT010000019.1:0-20407 GCF_915066115.1 uncultured Streptococcus sp.
GAAGCAGAGGAATTCGTCATGGAATGGAATCAAGAAGTCTTTGAAGAAGGAAAAGTAGGCTTGGAAGAGGGAGAGTTTTACCCTTATCCGAGATACTAGGAGTTTGACATGGAAATAGAGATTTCTGATTTCACAGGCTGTAAGATTGCTTTGTTTTGTGGGGATAAACTTCTGACTATCTTACGCGATGATAAGGCAAGCATTCCCTGGCCCAATATGTGGGAACTGCCCGGTGGGGGACGCGAGGGGGATGAAAGTCCTTTTGAGTGCGCAGCGCGTGAAGTTTATGAAGAACTGGGAATTCATTTGACTGAGGATTGTCTGCTTTGGAGTAAGTTTTATCCAAGTATGCTTTTTGCGGATAAACAATCTGTATTTCTAGTCGGTCAGTTAACACAGAACCAGTTTGACAATATCACCTTTGGTGATGAAGGGCAGGGCTATCAGCTCATGAATGTCAAGGAATTTCTTAGCTCCAGTCAAGTTGTACCTCATTTGCAAGAGAGATTAAAAGATTATTATAAAGTAAGTGATTAGAAAGGATGGTTCGGTTAAATTTCTAAACTGAACCCGCCCTAAACACTGTGCCAAAAAGATAAACTTCTCATAGACACAAGCGTCTTCAGAGAAGTTTCTATTTTGGCTTTGTGTTTTACGGGCTTGGTATCTTAAATATGGAAACATGGCAAGAGTTAAAAGTTACAGTGAAGCGTGAGGGAGAGGAATTGGTTTCCAATCTCTTGATCGAGCTGGGAGCGCAAGGCGTTGCGATTGAAGACAGCATGGACTATGTGGGAAATGTTGACCGTTTCGGCGAGATTTTCCCAGAGGTTGAGCAGCAAGAAGAAATCGTAGTGACAGCCTACTATCCGGAAACGGTTGATGTAGCAACGGTTGAGGCAGACTTGAAGGCCCGTCTCGCGGAACTAACTGATTTTATGGATTTGGGAGAGGTAAAAATGGGTACGACTGCCTTGGCTGAGGAAGACTGGGCAGACAACTGGAAGAAATACTATGAACCAGCTCGTATTACTCATGATTTGACCATCGTTCCCTCTTGGACGGACTATGAGGCGACTGCGGGAGAAAAGATTATCAAGCTAGATCCTGGTATGGCTTTCGGGACAGGAACCCACCCAACTACCAAGATGAGCCTCTTTGCTTTGGAGCAGGTTCTTCGTGGTGGCGAAACTGTGCTAGATGTGGGGACTGGTTCAGGGGTTCTCTCTATTGCCAGCTCGCTACTTGGTGCCAAGGAAATCTTTGCCTACGACCTGGATGATGTAGCAGTTCGAGTTGCTCAGGAAAATATTGAGCTAAACCCTGGTATGGAAAACATCCATGTAGCAGCAGGAGACTTGCTTAAGGGAGTTGAGATTGAGGCAGATGTGATTGTAGCTAATATCTTGGCGGATATCCTCGTTCATCTGACGGATGATGCTTATCGCTTGGTCAAGGATGAAGGCTACCTCATCATGAGTGGAATTATCAAGGACAAGTGGGACATGGTGCGCGAGTCGGCTGAGTCAGCTGGATTTTTCCTCGAAACTCACATGGTTCAAGGGGAATGGAATGCCTGTGTCTTTAAGAAAACCAAGGATATTTCCGGTGTGATTGGAGGCTAGCATGCAACAGTATTTTGTCAAAGGCAGTGCAGTCTCTCCTGTCACTATCGAGGACAAGGAGACCAGCAAGCATATGTTTCAGGTCATGCGCCTGAAAGAAGATGATGAGGTTACCTTAGTCTTTGATGATGGTATCAAGCATTTGGCGCGCGTGCTGGATGTGGAAGCTCGTCAGTTTGAGTTGGTAGAAGAGCTAGCTGACAATGTGGAACTGCCAGTCCAAGTGACCATCGCATCTGGCTTTCCCAAAGGGGACAAGCTGGAGTTCATCGCTCAAAAAGTAACCGAACTGGGTGCTAGCCAAATCTGGGCCTTTCCTGCCGACTGGTCGGTTGCCAAGTGGGATGGCAAGAAATTGGGCAAAAAGGTTGAAAAACTAGAAAAAATCGCCCTTGGAGCAGCAGAACAAAGCAAGCGTAATGTTGTTCCAAGTATCAAGCTTTTTGAGAAAAAAGCAGACTTTCTAGCCCAACTTGACCAATTTGACCGTATCATAGTAGCCTATGAAGAGTCGGCCAAAGAAGGAGAAGCCGCTGCGCTCTTACAAGCGGTCACTGGTCTTGAAACAGGAGCTAAACTGCTCTTTATCTTTGGTCCAGAAGGTGGTCTGTCACCTGCAGAAATTGAGAGTTTCGAAGCTAAGGGATCAGTCTTAGCAGGACTTGGTCCTCGTATTTTGCGAGCAGAAACAGCACCACTTTACGCTTTATCAGCCCTTAGTGTTTTATTAGAATTAGAGAAATAAGAGGAAGAAAATGGAACAAAAACACCGTTCAGAATTTCCAGAGAAGGAACTTTGGGATTTAACAGCCCTATACCAAGACCGTGAGGATTTCTTGCGTGCAATCGAGAAGGCTCGTGAAGACATCAACCAGTTTAGCCGTGACTACAATGGCAATCTTCACACTTTTGAAGATTTCGAGAAGGCCTTTGCGGAATTGGAACAAATCTACATTCAGATGAGCCATATTGGCAACTATGGCTTTATGCCTCAGACGACAGACTATAGCAATGACGAATTTGCCAACATTGCCCAAGCTGGGATGGAATTTGAAACAGACGCCAGCGTAGCTCTGACCTTCTTTGACGATGCCTTGATGGTAGCAGATGAGGAAGTCTTGGACCGTTTGGGTAAATTGCCTCATTTAACAGCTGCCATTCGTCAGGCCAAAATAAAAAAAGCCCACTATTTAGGGGCTGATGTGGAGAAGGCCTTGACCAATCTCGGCGAGGTTTTCTACAGTCCGCAGGATATTTACACTAAGATGCGAGCTGGGGATTTTGAAATGGCCGACTTTGAAGTCAATGGCAAGACCTACAAAAACAGCTTTGTCACCTATGAGAATTTCTACCAAAATCACGAGGATGCTGAGGTTCGTGAAAAATCTTTCCGTTCCTTCTCAGAAGGTCTTCGTAAGCACCAAAATACAGCTGCGGCAGCCTATTTAGCCCAAGTCAAGTCTGAAAAATTATTGGCAGATATGAAGGGTTACGACTCTGTCTTTGATTATCTTTTGGCTGAGCAAGAAGTGGACCGTGCCATGTTTGATCGCCAGATTGACCTCATTATGCAGGAATTTTCGCCAGTCGCTCAGAGATACCTCAAGCATGTTGCCAAGGTCAATGGTCTTGAAAAGATGACCTTTGCAGACTGGAAATTGGACTTGGACAGCGCCTTGAATCCTGAAGTGACTATTGACGACGCCTATGATTTGGTCATGAAGTCGGTAGAGCCTTTGGGGCAAGAATATTGTCAGGAAGTTGCTCGCTATCAAGAAGAGCGCTGGGTGGACTTTGCTGCCAATAGTGGTAAGGATTCTGGTGGTTATGCGGCGGATCCATATCGCGTGCACCCTTATGTCCTCATGAGTTGGACAGGTCGTTTGAGCGATGTCTATACCCTGATTCATGAAATTGGGCATTCTGGTCAATTCATCTTTTCAGACAATCACCAAAGTTACTTCAACGCCCACATGTCTACTTACTATGTCGAAGCGCCGTCAACCTTCAATGAATTGCTTTTAAGTGATTACTTGGAACACCAGTCTGACGATCCGCGTCAAAAACGCTTCGCTCTTGCCCACCGCTTGACAGATACCTACTTCCATAATTTCATTACCCACCTCTTGGAAGCAGCCTTCCAGCGCAAGGTTTATACACTGATTGAAGAGGGAGAAACATTTGGAGCAAGCAAGCTTAATAGCATTATGAAGGAAGTCTTGACAGACTTCTGGGGAGGTGCCATTGAAATTGACGACGATGCGGCTCTGACTTGGATGCGCCAAGCTCACTACTACATGGGCTTGTATAGCTACACTTACTCTGCTGGTCTTGTTATCTCGACAGCTGGTTACCTTCATTTGAAACATTCAGAAACTGGAGCTGAAGACTGGCTCAATCTTCTTAAATCAGGTGGTAGTAAGACACCGCTTGAGTCAGCCATGATTATCGGAGCAGATATCTCTACAGATAAACCACTCCGTGATACCATCCAATTCTTGTCTGACACAGTTGATCAGATTATCGCCTACAGTGCCCAGTTGGGAGAGTAAGGGGATAGAGAGGTTGTTCTAGAGTGATGTTTATGGGCTTGTTAAGCGTCATTCTATTTGGATTAGTTGTAGCTATTTTCAAAAATGCTGTTGAAGGTCGTGATGTTAAATTTGAACTTGCTGTAGACCTGGTATTGATAGTTATTTACTTCATTTTCTATCAGATTGTATTTAATTGAGAATTCAATATTAAGTCATTTAAGGACGGCTTTTTGAACAGTTGCTAGAAATGTAGAGGTATTGACCATGTATCAAGAGTTACTTAGAAAAATAGCAGAAGAAAAACCAAGTTATCATCAGGAAGAAATCCAATGGTTGCTTGATCATTTGGGAGATTCTTCTCCAGGAATTCGCGATGACCTTGTTTTTACAAGCTTTGCTAAAGGGATTCAGGAAGAGCTATTTACACAGGAACAATTTTATTTCATTGCTGAGGTGGTCTCGGCTGATGGAGGACTAGATAAAAAGATTGATAAGGTAGGTCTGCCAACACTTGAACGTTCTTTTAGGGCACTTGTTTATGCAAATCTCTTGTCTGCGGATGCCAACCAGCAATCGGTTTTTTATCAGGGATTAAAAGCAGAAATTCGCAATGTCCTTTTAAATCAAGGTTTGTACTATCTTTCAAAAGAAAAGGACACGACAGGTTTTTCAAGTCAGTATGGTTGGGTTCACGCTTTTGCACATGGAGCCGATTTACTGACAGAGGTAGTTTGTCATCCAGACTTTCCTAAAAACAGAGTTCATGAAGTATTTGACATACTTGGCAAACTGTTTAAAAGAATTACCATTCGTTTTACAGATGATGAAGATTGGCGTTTAGCAAGAGTGCTTTATGAACCGATTTTACAAGGGAAGTTGGAGCAAGAGCAAGTAACTGCTTGGATAAAAACGGTTGATTTTCCGATAGAAGAAAGGGAGGATTTTTACAAATTTTCCAACTTTAGATCCTGTCTGTTGGAAGTCTATGTCCAACTTGACCAGAGAAATAGTTTACAAGATGACTTGAAAGAAGCTATCCAATCTTTTCAATATTAGGGATTAACTAGTATTACTTAGTAATAGGGTTTCTATTGTATCCTCCTACCTGATAATGAAAACTAATAAAAGAGGTTGAATCATTTTCCAACCTCTTTTCCTGTATCTTAATGGAATTGCATACCACCATCAACGATAATGGTTTGTCCTGTAATGTAGTTTGAATCTGGTCCTGCGAGGAAGCTGACAGCAGCAGCCACATCTTCTGGTTCAGATAGGCGTTTTAGGGTAATATCTTTTGCAAATGTCTGCATACCCCACTCGTCATCTTTTCCTGCATTTTTACCAACTTCATGAGCGATATCGTACATCATTGGTGTTTTAACAATACCTGGTGCGTAGGCGTTAACAGTGATACCTGAGTCTGCTAAATCACGGGCTAATGTTTGCGTAATTCCGCGAACAGCAAATTTGGTTCCACCATAAACAGTTAGATTTGGATTACCGACTACACCAGCTTGAGAAGTTGCGTTGATAATTTTACCTCCGTGGCCAAGTGCTTTAAATTGCGCTTGTGCAGCTTGTGACCCCCAAATGACACCACCAACGTTGATACCGAAAGTACGTGTAAATTGTTCCTCAGTAATTGTATCAAGAGGAGTAGTTGGAGCAACACCAGCATTATTTACGACAACATTCAAATCACCAAAATGGTCAACAACTTTTTGAAATGCTTGGGCAACTTCTGCCTGTTTCGAAACATCAGCTACGACAGCAAAGGCATTTTCAGCTGATAATTCGGCAACAGCCTTTTCGGCTGTTTCGGGATTGTAGTCTAAGACTCCTACCTTAAAGCCATCTTGAACCAATCGTTTCGCAATTGCAAAACCGATTCCTTGACCTGCACCTGTGACAATAGCAACTTTAGACATATGATTCCTCCTTGGTATTCACGATACCATTCAAACGTTCATAAAAGAACAGCAAAGGTTTACAAATGAGCTTTTATAATGGGTTTTGTAACCCCTATCAAAACTACGCTATTAGTATACACCTTTGAAAAAAATGTTTCAAATAAACACTACCGTTTTTACAGAATTTTAACCTGAAATTTCCAATCAATTTTCTTGAAACCCTTTCCTACTTTTGATAGACTAGTATCTAGTTTTTGAAAAAAGGAGAAAGAAAATGAAAAAATTTGTTGCTGAATTAATCGGTACTTTCATGCTTGTGTTCATTGGGACAGGAGCTGTTGTTTTTGGAAATGGTCTTGATGGCCTTGGTCACCTTGGAATTGCCTTTGCCTTTGGTCTGGCAATCGTAGTTGCAGCTTACTCAATCGGAACTGTTTCAGGTGCTCACTTGAACCCAGCGGTTTCGATCGCTATGTTTGTAAACAAACGTTTGTCATCTTCGGAGCTTGTTAACTACATCCTTGGGCAAGTAGTTGGAGCTTTCCTTGCATCAGCTGCGCTATTCTTCCTCTTGGCGAACTCAGGGATGTCAACTACTAGTCTTGGTGAAAATGCCTTGGCAAACGGTGTCACTGTCTTTGGTGGTTTCTTGTTTGAAACAATCGCAACCTTCTTGTTTGTCTTGGTTATCATGACCGTGACTTCAGAAAGCAAGGGCAATGGAGCGATTGCTGGTTTGGTAATCGGTTTGTCCTTGATGGCCATGATCCTTGTGGGATTGAACATTACTGGACTTTCAGTAAACCCAGCTCGTAGCTTGGCACCAGCTGTCTTGGTAGGTGGCTCAGCCCTTCAACAAGTATGGATTTTCATCCTTGCTCCAATCGTTGGTGGGATTCTTGCAGCCCTTGTTGCTAAAAACTTCCTTGGAACAGAAGAATAATTGAAACTCAAAAAGCCTTGCTCCTCGATTTGAGGAACAGGGCTTTTTCTTATCTGTTTATACTCAATGAAAATCAAAGAGCAAACTAGGAAACTAGCCGCAGGCTGTACTTGAGTACGGCAAGGCGACGTTGACGCGGTTTGAATTTGATTTTCGAAGAGTATTAACGGTTGTCAATTTTCTCTGGATAGAGGTCGTGTTGGAATAGGCGTTGTTCTGCCAAGCCTTCATACTTAGTTCCAGGCTTACCGTAGTTGTAGTAGGGGTCAATTGAGATGCCACCGCGAGGAGTGAATTTTCCCCAGACTTCTAAATAGCGAGGGTCTAGCAAGTTGACCAAGTCTTTCCCAATGGTGTTGATACAGTTTTCGTGGAAATCTCCGTGGTTTCGGTAGCTAAAGAGATAAAGTTTGAGGGATTTTGACTCGACACAGAGCTTGTCAGGAATGTAGGAAATATAAATGGTCGCAAAGTCTGGTTGAGCAGTGATTGGGCAAAGCGAGGTAAATTCAGGACAGTTAAATTTGATAAAATAGTCATTTTCCACATGACGATTGTCAAAGGATTCCAGGACTTCTGGTTGATACTCGAAAATGTAGTTGGTTTCTTTGTTGCCTAGTAGGCTGAGGTTTTTCATTTCTTCTTGTTGTGACATGATTTTTTCTTTCTAATCTTAAACACCACGTTGGTTATCGTAGAGGAGGGTATGGAGTTGAGGAAGGACGCGGACATTGCCCCAGCTATCGTCGGCAGCGATGCGTTCCCAGAGTTCTTTGAGACGGTCCAGTTGGTCTTGGACAATATTATCTGTAGCTTTTGGCTCAGGATTTCCAGCTGATAAGAAAAGAACATCTGGTTGGTAGCGTTCTTGAATGCCTTTGGCAAAGGCCAAATCGGCATCATCAAAGACTGGAATCTTAAAGGTGACCTTGTCTGGATCCAATTGGGAAACGATAAAGTCAAGGGTTTCAAAGTTGACTTCCATCTTGGATGAAGGAGGTTTGGGACTCAGGGTGACTTGGTCAATATCTTTTAACCAATTTTGCCAGCGAGAACCTTGAGTTTCAACGGCCAGAGTGACACCACGTTCCTTGAGTTTGGTGACCAATTCGGCCATGTTGGCTGCTAGGATAGCAGGATTTCCCCCAGATAGGGTGACATAGTCGTAGCTCCCTAGTTTATCCAAGGCAGCAATGACCTCGTCAGCAGTCATACGAGTTGGCTTTTCAGAACCATCCCAAGTAAAGGCAGAGTCGCACCAGTCGCAGTGGTAGTCGCAACCAGCAGTGCGGACAAACATGGTTTTCTGGCCAATAGCACGACCTTCACCTTGAAAGGTTGGGCCGAAAATTTCCAGAACTGGTAGTTTGAGGACACGTTCCCTAGTCATCTAACCACTCCCGTCTAAACTCTGCAAAGGCAGTCGGAGTCTCATAGAGGCGAACATATTCCAAACGGAGACCGCGTTCATCTGGTAACTCTTGATTCATGGTTTGGAAAATCCAGTAAACCATATTTTCAGCGGTTGTATTCATATAGGGCAGGGTTTCATTGAGATAGCGATGATCTAAGTGGGGCTCTAAGTAGTTCTTGTAGATAGCTTTGATATCTCCGAAATCGTAGGTCATGCCACGTTCATCTAAAAATCCACTGACAGCAATCTGCAGACGATAGGTGTGGCCGTGAAGGGATTTGCATTTTCCCTCATAGTGAAAGAGGTGGTGGGCAGCATCAAAGGTAAATTCTTTTGATACCAAGGTTCTGTGAGGATTGTAGACAAGAGACTCCCCGGTTTCCTGTTTGATTTCTTTGGGTGCAAAAAACATTAGTCCTCTCCTTTCTGTGAGAGATAAACATCTAAACCATGTTGACGTAGGTGGCAGGCTGGGCAATCTCCCCAGCCACTTCCGATAATTCCGTTGTAGCAGGTTAAGGTCTTTTCACGAACGTAGTCAAAGGTACCGAGTTGATCGGCTAACTCCCAAGTTTCAGCCTTGTCCAGCCACATGAGAGGCGTTTGGATAACAAAGTCGTAATCCATGGCAAGGTTGAGGGTGACATTGAGGGATTTGACAAAGACATCTCGACAATCAGGGTAGCCTGAGAAGTCTGTCTCGCAAACACCTGTCACGATGTCTTTAATGCCACGTTGTTTGGCAAGAACTGCCGCAAAGGATAGAAAGAGGTGGTTGCGACCATCAACGAAGGTATTGGGAACCTCTCCCTCTTTTTGCTTAATCTCCATATCAGAAGTCAGGGCATTTTCAGTGATTTGTCCCAGCAGAGACATATCTAGGATGTGATGACGAATGCCTTGTTCCTTGGCGATTTCTCTAGCGACTTGAATTTCGAGATGATGACGTTGACCGTAGGCAAAGGTGACAGCTTCGACTGTTTCATAGTGTTCTTTGGCCCAGAAGAGGCAGGTTGTGGAATCTTGACCGCCACTAAAGACGACCAAGGCTGATTGACGTTTCATAGTACTCCTTCCAAAATGGGAAATGTTCAGAGCACGCAAAAAGCTCCCATGAGGGAGCTAAAAAATACCAAGTAGAGGTTTTTTTTAGCGATGGCATGTCCCAAACATCGTAATATTCTACCTACAGTCTAGCATATTTTTTGAAAAATGGCAAAGGGCAAGAAAAAAGAGACCAAAGAAAGTACTTGGTCTCTAGTGCGATTAGCTCAATTCAGCAACGATGGCCTTGATTTGTTCTGCTGTGTGAACACCAGCAACTTGTTTCACCACTTGGCCGTCTTTTTTGAAGAGAAGAGTTGGGATAGACATGATTCCAAAAGCACGAGCTGTGTTTGGATTCTCATCAACGTCCATTTTAACGATTTTCAAGACATCTTCTGAAAGTTCTTCAGACAATTTATCCAAGATTGGACCTTGCATACGACATGGACCACACCAAGTTGCCCAGAAGTCTACCAAGACCAAACCGTCTTTTGTTTCTTGTTCGAATGTTGCATCTGTAATTGCTTTTGCCATTGTATTTCTCCTTTTTTAGTTATATTGGCTTAAATCTTGTTTCATGAGATAGAAGAAGACATCTCCATAAGTCCCATGGTAGTCCAAATCATGACCGTTGTAGGTTAATTTTTGGACAGGGTAGTAGTCTGCGACGCCGATAAGGCAAGCTTGTTGCGAACGATCAAAGTCGTCATAAGATTCGAAAGTTACAGTTCTTTCGTTCTTGCTGGCATCTAGATAGGTAATTTCAATCATGTTTAAAACTCCTTTGTTTAATGATGATTTTATTTTACTCCTTGTAAAAGAGAATGTCAAGAAAAATGATTGCGCACGCAACTTTTTTTCAAAATCATCTTAAATCAAGAAATCTAAACCAGTTTCCAAGCTTTCTTCGACAGCCTTTTGTAGAGTGGCCAGTGTCTTTTGCCCATCACTTGTCAGGCAGATAAAGCTAGAGCGCCTATCTTGATCACAACACCTGCGACTAAGCAGACCGCAATTTTTGGCTTCCAAGCGAGCCACCATCCGAGAAACAGCGCTCGGGCTCAGATGAAGCTTATCTGGCAGGTCAATCTGGCGTAGAGATTTTTCTTGAGCCAAGTCCAGATAGTAGAGCAGGTAGAACTCTTTCAAGGTCAGACTTTGCTCGCTCTGCTGGGCAATAGTCTCTTCCAAGAGACTTTCAATTTCTTTCTGACGCCGATTGAAGTCAAACCATTTTTCCAAATAGGTCATAGTATCTCCTTTCTTTTTAGAGTTGTAAATAGAAGAAAGTCCATTCACGGACAGTCTCTGTATCACAAGATGATTGCGCATGCAATAATTATACTACTTTTCAAGAATGCTGACAAGAAGGACGCTGAAATCTTTTATCCTAAATCATACCAGTTTTCACAAGTCAAGAATTGTTTGTATCCCCTTTCCATTTCTAATTTTCATTATCCCTTGTGTATTTCCTTGAAATTTTCTGAAAAAAGAGTAAACTGGTATGCAAGAAGTCTATTTCGTGGAGTTTAGGATGAAATTATATGTTCAATTAATGATTCTCTTTGTGATTTCTCTAATCGGAGAGGGGATTTCTAGTTTCTTTCATTTGCCCATCCCAGGCAGTATTATCGGCTTGATTATTCTTTTTCTAGCCCTGCAGTTCAAGTGGCTGAGAACCAGGCATGTCAACATGGTGGGGAATTTCTTGCTGGCCAATATGACTATTCTCTTTTTGCCGCCAGCAGTGGGAATCATGGAGAAGTTTGATGTGATTGCTCCCTATCTTTTGCCAATTGTTTTGATTGTCTTTTTTGCAGCAGTCATCAATATTATCCTCATAGCCTTGGTAGTTCAGTTCATCAAGAGACGGTTTGAGGGAGATTATGAGAAAGGAGATGCCAAATGAGTGAATTTGTTTCCAATCCCCTGTTTGGGCTTGCCCTGTCTATCCTAGCCTATCTAGTGGGAATGCTGATTTACAGACGTTTTCCCCATCCTTTGACAACGCCCTTGCTTTTGTCAGCTGTTTTCATTATCATTTTTCTAAAGCTGACGGGTATTTCTTATCAAGATTACTACCAAGGTGGGGTTTATCTGAACAACTTGATTGTCCCATCGACCGTGGCTCTAGGGATTCCGCTTTATAAGAGTTTTCACCTGATGAAGCACCATGCTCGGAGTATTCTCTTTGGTAGTCTGTTAGCAGTAGTGGTCAATACCTCTTTTACAGCACTTGTGGCTAAGATTTTTGGCATGGACTTTTTCCTAGCCATTTCTCTCTTTCCCAAGTCAGTGACAACCGCTATGGCAGTGGGAATTACAGAAAAATTGCAAGGTTTGACGACTGTGACCTTGGTTGTCGTAGTGGTGACTGGGATTTTAACTAGTGTAATCGGCCCAACCCTTTTGAAGTGGTTGAAAATAGATGATCCAGTAGCTGTTGGTCTTTCCCTTGGAGGAACAGGTCACGCGGTCGGAACAGGAACTGCCTTTCGCTATGGCTCTGTAGCAGGAGCCATGGGTGGCTTGGCTATCGGTGTTACCGGTATTCTCTATGTCTTTGTCAGTCCTATCGTAGCCAGTTTGATATTGAGTTAAAAAGCAAGGAATTTTGGTTCCTTGCTTTTTAAAATCGTATGTTATAGACTATTACTTTTCTTTGCTTAAGTGAATGACTTGGTCGTAGTGTTTTAAGTCTTCCTCTGTGTAGTGGTGAATGACTTCTATGACTGTTTGTGGTAGGGAGAAGAGCAAGTCACTAATCTTTCTGCTATTTTCCAAGTCAAGATTGGCCTTAATTTCATCTGCTAAGATGAGTTGGCTATCATGGTAGAGGGCGCGAGCAATTTCTAGGCGTTGTTTCTCGCCACCAGACAGACTGTCATTGCTAAGGATTCGATTTTTCAAATGTTCTAATCCTGTTTTTTTGAGGATATGATTTAAAGTCTCTGGATTTTTATCCAGTCCTAGAAGGATATTGTCGTTCAGAGATAGCGTGTCAAAGTAATGGCTATCTTGGAGGATATAGGAGCTAACACTCGTGATTTCCTGACGTGACAGGTTTTGACCAGCAAAGATAATCTGCCCATTTGTCGGTGTCTCTTCTCCATGAATGATATTGAGCAGGGTCGTCTTACCAGAGCCACTTTCCCCGGTAATGGCAATTTTTTCTCCTTGCTTGATGTGCATGGAAATCGGAGACAGGAGGATATTCCCCTCTTTTTCAAGGCAGATGTTGTCAAGTTGGATAGGGAAAATATTTTCTATGCTTCTAGGAGAGGTGGAGTCAGACTGGCCCAAAAGTTCTTGGTATTTGTTGAGAAGAGTTCGAGTAGCTTTTCGGGTGTTGGTAAAGTAAGCCAACTCTTGGAATTGATAGCCGATATTATGGGAAACTAGATAGATGGCCACAAAACTCGCCGCATCTAAATAATTATAGTAGGTCATAAAGCCACCGATGACGATTGGTGTGACAGAACAAAAGGCATCGATGCTATTGATCAAGAGACTGTTTAAAGTTCGTTGCTTTTCATAGTTAATTTCGGTATCTAGACTGGTTTGTAATTGCTTTTGATAGCGAGCAAAAAAGTAGTCTTGCCCCTGATAATGGCGAATTTGTTGGCTACCACCAATAAAATTTGTCAAGCTTGCTAAGTAGCTCTGGTTAACAGTGGACCGCTTTTCAGAAAGTGAATCCAAACGCTTTGATCCGATAGCACTGCAGAGTACAGGAAAGGAGTAGAAGAGGATGAAAATCAAGCCCAGGTAAAAATTGGTCCATAGGGCATAGAGAATGGACACAGTTGTGAAGCCAAGAGAAGAAATGATGATGACCGTTGGCTCAATATAGCTTTCTTCTAGTTGCTTGACGTCGTTTTCTAGGTCAGACAAAATATCCTTTTCATCAATCTCATAACTGTTTAAAAATCGCTTGAAAATAGCACTCTTGATTCCATATTTGAAGTCAGTAATCAAACGAGCGTAGTAATAACGTTTCCCAGCCAAACCCAGTAAGAGGATGAGATTACCAAGGATTCCTAAAATCAAAACTTTCCAAAGAAGGCCTAGTTCTTGATTGGTAAAACTAGCAACAATATTTTGAACAAGGGCTGGTGTGATAATCGCTTCAAGCCAAGTAATGGCAATAGAAAAGAAGTAAAGTGCGAGGTGCTTCTTGGTAACAAATCTTCTCAGCATAAAGAGTTGACCTCCTTATCGATATACATGTAATTAGTTTTAAAGTCATTATACTCCTTTTTATTAAATACTTCATATAAAAATGTAAATCCTGAGGTCGAAAAAAGCCTAGCGAGTTATTGTCGCTAGACTTTAAAATTATTGCAAATTAACCTTGTTTCTCAAGATGTAGTAGGTTCCGAGGTAAAAGATAGCTATGAATATGAGTTCTTCAACAATACTTATACCTGCTCCCATATAGAAATTATCATTAAATCCTGCAAGTGAATTGACATAGAAGTTAGTACTGGTATTGAAGAAAACTCCAATAAATCCAATGACGATTTGAATACCAATATAGGCTGCAACAGCGAGTGCTGTACGGTATTCATTGAACAGTTGTCCAATGGAAATGGCCAAGTAGATGCAGAGGATTCCAGAAATGGTATTTAGTAGGAAGGATAAGACAGTAAGACCAAAGCCGGTAAAATGTTCTGCAACAAATGACAGAAGAGTAGAAAGTTGAACTTCATCAGAATTTGTTGATAATAAGATAATATAGACACATAGGAGTAAGACAGCAGTGCTAATCAACGACCAGATAAAGGCACCGATTAGTTTGGCTGTGATGATATGGTGTTCAGAAACTGGCAAGGTTAAAGTCAGATAGCCTTGTCGGTCATAGACACTTCCTTTGAATCGTTTAATAATCAAGAAGATAGTTGAAATCACAAGTGTAACCATCAAACCACCAAAGACAGTAGATAGAAAAAAAAGTAGAACAGATAGATTTTTTTCAGGTAGTTTGATTAAGGATTGTGTCTGAATTCCAATAAGAACAGAGAGGAAGAGAACAGCACCATAAAGAGCTAAATACCACTTGTTAACATTTTTAAATTCGTAGCGAACTAAATTCCAAAACATAATAATCTCCTTTGCTTAGGCCTTAAATTCCTGACGGAAGAGTTGGTCAATGGATTCACCTGACTCATAGCGAATATCATCGACATTTCCTTGACGGACAACTTTTCCGTCTTTGAGGAAGACAATTTCATCCAAGATTGGCTCGATATCAGAAATCAAGTGGGTAGAAATCAAAACGGTAGAAGTTGGGGAGTAGTTATTGATAATGGTATTGAGGATATAATCACGGGCTGCTGGGTCCACCCCGCCAATTGGTTCGTCCAAAACGTAGAGGCGGGCATCACGACTCATAACCAAAATCAGTTGTACCTTTTCCTTGTTTCCTTTTGATAGTTTCTTGAGACGACTATTTTCATCAATTCCTAGGTCTGCAAGTAGATGATGGGCGCGTTCAAGATTGAAATCTTTATAGAAGGTCTTGAAGTAGGTTAGGGCTTCTTTGACCTTCATTTGTTCATTGAGATAGGTCGTATCCGGCAAATAAGCTACGATAGCCTTGGTTGCTGGGCTTGGGTCCATGTCGTTGATCAGGACACGTCCTTGATCTGGTTGTAAGAGGCCATTGATTAGTTTAATCAGGGTTGTTTTTCCTGAGCCATTTGGCCCAAGAAGACCAACAATTTTTCCAGCTGGGATGTCAAGTGAAACATTTTCAAGGGCTGGGGTTTCTCCATAAGATTTGGATACATTTTCAAATGCTAGTAATGACATAGGCTTAAACTCCTTTAATATAATCGCCGACTACGCCTGGTAGTTCTTCTTTTTCATAGCCAAAATGGGTCATGGAGGAAACGAAGTGTTCCAATTCTTCTTCTGATAGTTGTTTGCGAGATTGGGCGATCAGTTCCTTATCCTCAGTCACAAATCGTCCAGTTGTCCGTTTGCTGTAAACAAATCCTTCTCGTTCGAGGTCTGACAAGGCTCTTTGGATGGTGTTGGGATTGACACCAGCCTCGCTCGCCAGCTCCCTCACGGTTGGAAGTTGTTGATTGGGTTCCAGTGCATGGGAGACAATCTGAAGCTTGATTTTCTCCATAATCTGTAAATAGATGGGTTTTTTGTTGTCAAATGTCCAGGACATCTTGGTCTCCTTTCTTTTATCTCTTTGTCTTAATTAAATAATACAACAAAACAAAAAACTTGTCAAGCAAAAAGAAGAATTGTTTTGGGAATCGCTTAAAAAATGGTATAATGAAAAGAAAACGATAAGGAGGGGAAGGATGCGTTGTCCAAAATGTGGGGCTACCAAGTCAAGTGTTATCGATAGTCGCCAAGCAGAAGAAGGGAACACTATTCGTAGAAGACGTGAGTGCGATGAATGCCAGCACCGTTTTACAACCTACGAACGAGTAGAAGAAAGAACCTTAGTGGTTGTTAAAAAAGATGGCACACGGGAACAATTCTCTAGAGATAAAATCTTTAATGGAATTATCCGCTCAGCCCAGAAACGTCCTGTGTCAAGTGATGAAATCAACATGGTAGTCAATCGTATCGAACAGAAACTCCGTGGTCGAAATGAAAATGAAATTCAAAGTGAGGACATTGGTTCACTCGTCATGGAGGAGTTGGCTGAACTGGACGAGATTACCTATGTACGTTTTGCAAGTGTCTATCGTAGTTTTAAGGATGTGAGTGAGCTAGAGAGCTTGCTCCAACAAATCACCCAGTCCTCTAAAAAGAAAAAGGAAAAATAAATGAAGCCAATTGACCGTTTTTCTTATCTAAAGAATAATCGGGTGTCGCAAGATACCTCATCTCTGGTACAGTGCTACCTCCCGATTATCGGTCAGGAGGCACTGAGCCTTTATCTTTATACAATCAGTTTTTGGGATAATGGTAGAAAGGAATACCTCTTTTCAAGTATTCTCAACCATCTCAATTTTGGGATGGATAGATTTTTAAAATCCCTGAAAATCCTATCTGCTTTCAATCTCTTAACCCTCTATCAAAAGGGGGATGTTTATCAGCTAGCCCTCCATGCTCCTCTTTCAAGTCAGGATTTCTTGGAGCATCCTGTTTATCGCAGACTTTTAGAGAAAAAAATTGGCGATGCAGCTGTGGAGGATTTGAAAGTTGAGAGTGCTGAGGGAGAGGAAATACCTGTCTCACTCAATCAAGTCTTTCCAGACTTGGCAGAACTGGGAAGTCAAGAAGACCTTGGTCTCAAGAAGAAAGTGGCCAACGATTTTGACTTGGACCATTTTCGTCAGCTTATGGCTCGAGATGGGCTTCGCTTTGCGGATGAGCAGTCCGATGTCTTAAACCTCTTTGCCATCGCCGTGGAGAAGAAATGGACTTGGTTTGAAACTTATCAATTAGCCAAGTCAACAGCTGTTTCCCAGGTTATTTCAACCAAACGCATGCGGGAAAAAATAGCTCAAAAACCTGTTTCCTCTGACTTTAGTCCTAAGGAAGCAACCATTATCAAAGAGGCCAAAAGTAAAACTGCCCTGCAGTTCTTGGCAGAAATCAAGCAAACACGCAAGGGGGCCATTACCCAAACAGAAAGAGAACTCTTGCAACAGATGGCTGGCTTGGGCTTACTGGACGAAGTCATCAATATCATTCTCTTGTTGACCTTTAATAAGGTAGATTCGGCAAATATCAATGAGAAATATGCCATGAAGGTGGCTAATGACTATGCCTATCAAAAGATACATTCGGCAGAAGAGGCAGTCTTGCGCATCCGTGAGAGAGGACAGAAGAGTCAGGCTCAAAAGACTAGTAAACCCGGTCCTGCCAAGTCCAATGTACCCAAGTGGAGCAATCCAGATTATAAGAATGAAACCAGCGAGGAAACTCGTCTGGAACTAGAACGTAAGAAACAAGAACTATTAGCTCGATTAGAAAAAGGAGGAGATTAGATGGAAAGTGTCGGAGACGTACTCAAACGTCAACCTAGCCGTTTTCACTATCAAGATTTGGTCCAGAAAATCATGAAGGACCCTGATGTTGCGGTCTTTATCCAGCAAGAATCCCTGACTTCAGAGGAATTGAATCGCAGTATCTCCAAGTTTAATCAGTACATCACCGAGCGCGATAAGTTTCTTCGTGGTGATACAGATTATATTGCCAAAGGCTATAAGCCTATTTTGGTTATGAATCATGGCTATGCTGATGTTTCTTATGAAGAAACTCCTGAATTAATCGCGGCTGAAAAAGAAGCGGCTATTAAAAATCGCCTCAAGTTAATCAATCTGCCAGCTAGTCTCAGGCAAGCTAGTTTAGCTCAAGTAGACTTGGATGATTTGGGGCGCTTGCCAGTTTTTGAAAAGCTATTAGCCTTCGTGGAGCAATATCCAATTATTCGAAAAGGTCTTTACTTATATGGAGACTTTGGTGTGGGTAAAAGTTTTATGGTGGCGGCCTTAGCTCATGATTTATCAGAAAAACGTGGGGTTTCATCCACTCTCCTCCACTATCCTAGCTTTGTCATTGATGTCAAAAATGCTATCGGTGATGGTAATGTTAAGACCTTGGTGGATGAACTAAAGCTTTCTGGAGTCCTGATTTTAGATGATATTGGTGCCGAGCAATCAACACCTTGGGTGCGTGATGAAATCCTGCAGGTCATTCTCCAATATCGGATGCAGGAAAATTTACCGACCTTTTTCACCTCTAACTTCAACTTTGAAGATTTGGAGAAGCATTTCGCAAAAGGGAAACATGGAAATGACGAAACCTGGGAAGCCAGACGCGTCATGGAACGCATCCGTTATTTGGCTGAGGAGACTCGTTTAGAAGGAGTAAACCGTCGATGACAGAAACGATTAAACTGATGAAAGCTCATAAGTCTGTTCGAAGATTTAAGGAGCAAGTCCTTCCTCAAGAAGATTTGACTGAAATCCTGACAGCGGCCCAGATGGCCTCGTCTTGGAAGAATTTCCAATCCTACTCTGTGATTGTGGTACGAAGTCAAGAAAAGAAAGATGCCTTGTATGAATTGGTGCCTCAAGAAGCCATTCGCCAGTCTGCTGTTTTCCTTCTCTTTGTCGGAGATTTGAACCGAGCAGAAAAGGGAGCACGACTCCATAGGGATACCTTCCAACCCCAAGGTGTAGAAGGTCTCTTGATTAGTTCGGTCGATGCGGCCCTTGCTGGTCAAAATGCCTTGCTGGCAGCTGAAAGCTTGGGCTATGGTGGTGTCATTATTGGCTTGGTGCGATACAAGTCAGAAGAAGTAGCAGAACTCTTTAATTTGCCTGACTACACCTATCCTGTCTTTGGGATGGCACTGGGTCTTCCAAATGAAGAACATGAAGTCAAACCTCGCTTGCCATTGCATCAAGTGGTGTTTGAGGAAGAATACCGAGAACAGTCAACTGATGCAATCGAAGCTTATGACCGTGTACAGGCGGACTATGCTGGAGCGCGTGCGACCACAAGCTGGAGTCAGCGCCTAGCAGAACAGTTTGGTTAAGCAGAACCAAACTCAACTAGAAAAAATCTTGAACAGAAGAAGTTATTGTAGAAAGTGAGAAATTATGGCCCTACCAACTATTGCCATTGTAGGACGTCCCAATGTTGGGAAATCAACCCTATTTAATCGGATCGCTGGTGAGCGAATCTCCATTGTAGAGGATGTCGAAGGAGTGACACGTGACCGTATCTATGCAACGGGTGAGTGGCTCAATCGTTCGTTTAGCATGATTGATACAGGAGGAATCGATGATGTCGATGCTCCTTTCATGGAACAAATCAAGCACCAGGCAGAAATTGCCATGGAAGAAGCAGATGTTATCGTCTTTGTCGTATCTGGTAAGGAAGGAATTACCGATGCAGACGAATACGTAGCCCGTAAGCTTTATAAGACCCATAAACCAGTTATCCTCGCAGTTAACAAGGTGGACAACCCTGAGATGCGAAATGATATCTATGATTTCTATGCTCTTGGTTTGGGTGAACCATTGCCTATCTCATCTGTCCATGGTATCGGTACAGGGGATGTGCTAGATGCCATCGTAGAAAATCTTCCAAATGAATATGAAGAAGAAAACCCAGATGTCATTAAGTTTAGCCTGATTGGTCGTCCCAACGTTGGAAAATCAAGCTTGATTAACGCTATCTTGGGAGAAGACCGTGTCATTGCCAGTCCAGTTGCTGGAACAACGCGTGACGCCATTGATACCCACTTTACAGATACAGATGGTCAAGAGTTTACCATGATTGATACGGCTGGTATGCGTAAGTCTGGTAAGGTTTATGAAAATACTGAGAAATACTCTGTCATGCGTGCTATGCGTGCTATTGACCGCTCAGATGTGGTCTTGATGGTCATCAATGCGGAAGAAGGCATCCGTGAATACGACAAGCGTATCGCAGGATTTGCCCATGAAGCTGGTAAAGGAATGATTATCGTGGTCAACAAGTGGGATACGCTTGAAAAAGACAACCATACTATGAAAAACTGGGAAGAAGATATCCGTGAGCAGTTCCAATACCTGCCTTACGCACCGATTATCTTTGTATCCGCTTTGACCAAGCAACGTCTCCACAAACTTCCTGAGATGATTAAGCAAATCAGTGAAAGTCAAAATACACGTATCCCATCAGCTGTCTTGAACGATGTCATCATGGATGCCATTGCCATCAACCCAACACCGACAGACAAAGGAAAACGTCTTAAGATTTTCTATGCGACCCAAGTGGCAACAAAACCACCAACCTTTGTCATTTTTGTCAATGAAGAAGAACTTATGCACTTTTCTTACCTACGTTTCTTGGAAAATCAAATTCGGAAAGCCTTTGTCTTTGAAGGAACCCCGATTCACTTAATTGCAAGGAAGCGGAAGTAGAGTTGTAAAACAGCAATTTGACAAACATACGTTTAT
>NZ_CAJZDT010000020.1:0-19576 GCF_915066115.1 uncultured Streptococcus sp.
GTTGGTCCTTGGAGCACTAGTGAAATATCCTTAAGTGCCAATGTTTCTTTGTAGGAGACACTGAGGTTTTCGATACGTATCATAAACTTGTATTCCTCCTGTCTCTTAATATACATTAAAAAAAAAATTAAGTCAAGTTAATTTTTGAAAAAATTAAAATAATAACTGAAAAATGATGGAAAAGGAAAGTTCATTTTTAATTGCATTCCCAAGCAATTTTTGTTAAGCTAGCAATAACTTAAAAAAATGAAAGCGAGAACAAGATGACACGTTATCAAGATGATTTTTATGATGCAATCAATGGGGAATGGCAGAAGACAGCTGAAATTCCAGCAGATAAGTCTCAAACTGGAGGTTTTGTTGATTTAGACCAGGAAATTGAAGACCTGATGCTGGCTACAACAGACAAGTGGTTGGCAGGTGAAGAAGTGCCTGAGGATGCTATCTTGGCAAACTTTGTCAAATACCACCGCCTAGTTCGTGATTTTGACAAGAGAGAAGCTGACGGTATCAAACCTGTCTTGCCTCTTCTTAAAGAGTTCCAAGAATTGGAGACTTTTGCAGATTTTACAGCTAGACTAGCAGAGTTTGAACTTGCAGGAAAACCTAACTTCCTTCCTTTTGGTGTATCGCCAGACTTTATGGATGCCAGAATCAACGTTTTATGGGCTAGCGCTCCAAGCACTATTCTTCCAGATACGACCTACTATGCAGAAGACCATCCTCAGCGCGAAGAGCTCTTGACTCTTTGGAAAGAAAGCAGCGCAAATCTCCTCAAGGCTTATGATTTCACTGATGAAGAAATTGAAGACTTGTTAGAGAAAAGACTAGAATTGGACCGTCGAATTGCGGCAGTGGTGCTTTCTAATGAAGAAAGTTCAGAGTATGCTAAACTTTACCATCCATATGCTTATGAAGATTTCAAAAAATTCGCGCCTGCCCTACCTTTGGATGACTTCTTCCAAGCTGTTCTTGGACAAGCACCAGACAAGGTTATCGTAGACGAGGAACGTTTCTGGCAATCCGCAGATCAATTCTATAGTGAAGAGGCATGGCCTCTCCTCAAGGCAACCTTAATTTTAAGTGTTGTGAATCTCTCAACCAGCTATTTAACAGAAGAAATCCGTGTCTTGTCAGGTGCCTATAGCCGTGCGCTTTCAGGAGTTCCAGAAGCCAAAGACAAGGTCAAGGCAGCCTACCAGCTAGCACAAGGCCCTTTCAAACAAGCCTTGGGTCTCTGGTATGCCCATGAAAAATTCTCTCCAGAAGCTAAAGCAGACGTAGAGAAAAAAGTGGCAACTATGATTGATGTCTATAAGGAACGCTTGGCTAAAAATGACTGGCTGACTCCTGAAACTCGTGATAAGGCCATCGTCAAACTTAATGTTATCAAGCCTTACATCGGTTACCCAGAAGAATTGCCAGCACGATACAAGGACAAGGTAGTGGATGAGACTGCTAGTCTTTTTGACAATGCTCTAGCCTTTGCGCGTGTGGAAATCAAGCACAGTTGGAGCAAGTGGAACCAGCCTGTAGATTACAAGGAGTGGGGCATGCCTGCTCATATGGTCAATGCCTACTACAATCCACAGAAGAACCTGATTGTCTTCCCAGCAGCTATTTTACAGGCGCCTTTCTATGACTTGCATCAGTCATCTTCTGCTAACTACGGGGGTATTGGGGCAGTTATTGCTCATGAAATTTCCCACGCCTTTGATACCAACGGAGCTTCCTTTGATGAAAATGGTAGCCTCAAAGATTGGTGGACAGAGAGCGACTATGCTGCCTTTAAGGAGAAAACACAAAAAGTTATTGACCAATTTGATGGACAAGATTCTTATGGAGCAACCATCAACGGTAAATTGACTGTATCAGAAAACGTGGCTGACTTGGGAGGAATCGCTGCAGCGCTTGAAGCTGCCAAGAGAGAACCAGATTTCTCGGCAGAAGAATTCTTCTACAACTTCGGTCGCATCTGGCGCATGAAAGGTCGCCCAGAATTTATGAAACTTTTGGCTAGCATCGATGTGCACGCGCCAGCCAAACTCCGTGTCAATGTACAAGTACCAAACTTCGATGATTTCTTTACAACCTATGATGTCAAAGAAGGAGACGGTATGTGGCGTTCGCCAGAGGAGCGCGTGATTATTTGGTAATGCCAAAAATCTAGTCATCAGAAAAAAGGCATCCAATCAGGTGTGAAAACCTTGATAGGATGCCTTTTATTGTGGAAAGAATACTGGATAATGTACTTAAAATGGGATAGTCATTGTCACTATCTTGTTAGAAAAAAGGATTGAAGGTCTTTTCATGGGCGATGGTCGTAGCTGGACCATGTCCTGGATAGACATCGTAGTTTGGTAGGGTGAAGAGTTGAGTCTGGATACTATGGAGGAGTTGTTCCATGCTACCAGTCGGGAGGTCCGTTCGTCCGATATTTTCACGGAACAGGGCATCACCTGTCAAGACTAGGTGAGCATCAGGAAATACTAGGGAAACACCACCGATAGAATGTCCTGGTGTTGGCAAGACAGTGAAACGAAATTCCTCTAGTTGGTATTCTTCGTGAAAGATAAAAGTGTGTTCTGCAGGTTTTGCGACCACATCTGCCATATCATCGTGGCGAGGGAGACCAGAGAGATTGTCGACAGGAGTGTAGAGCCAGCTGGCTTCGCTCTCTGCGATATAGACAGGAGGATTGCCAAAAGTCTCGCGAACCAAGTCCAGACTCATGATATGGTCATAATGGGCGTGGGACAAGAGAATAGCGCAGATCGGTTTGTTGATGCTCTCTATTGTCTGACGAATGGCTTCCCAATGGCTACCGGGATCGACAACGATGAGGTTCTTTTCGCCTTCTAGGTAATAGGTGTTTTCATAGGCAACAGGATTCACAGTTTTATGGATTTTCATATTAGCTCCAATCTCAAAGAATGTACTAAATTAAGTATAGCACAGTTAGGATGAATAAAGTAGACAGAAAGTTCTTCTTTATAGAAGGTTACTTGCTATCTACTTCACTCTGTCTAAAATAGAGATAGCTATTTTTAGAGTTATGAACTAGCTAGATCTTTTAATTGACTGGGATTTAAAATAAAAGCTAATGAGCTGGAGAGTGAATTAATGAAACAAGTAAATTGTACTCTGTATTAGAAGGAAGTTTGTAAAAAAGGAAATAAAATATACATGTAAGGTTAAATTGAATCAATATACTAATTTAACAAAAATAGAGTATGAGACCTGTAACAGCTTGCTACATATTATTTTACAAGTAAAAAAATCTGAAAATTGTTGTATTTTTGGAAAATATTTATTTTAAATTTAGAATAAAAAAATAAGTCATTTTATTTGCTACAGACTAGAAAATATGATATCATAAAGTTGTATGTTGTAGACAATTTTATGATATCAAGCTTCACTTCTAACATCTTTTGTTTCATCTGAGGTTACCTGTGAGTTTTCGATATCAATAACTTGTAAATCGACATCAAAATAAAAAAGGAGGTTGTGGGTCTAAATGAAAGGCAAGCAACAACAAGATTTTAGAGTAGAAAAGTACATCCGTTATGGTATCCGGAAATATAGCTTTGGAGCAGCATCAGTAGCAATTGCAGCTGGTTTGATGTTCCTTGGAAATGGTGCGGTATCAGCAACGGAAGTTCAAGGTGCTGAAGCATCAGTAGCTGCAGCTACTGCCCCAGCAAATCAAGCGGATTCTAATAAAGAGAAGGAAGCCGTTAAGCCAGAAACTAAAGTAGAGGAAGCTAAACCAGAGGTTAAAGCAGAGAAAGCTAAACCAGAGGAAGCTCCGAAAGAAGTAGTAGCTCCTAAATTGGATAAGGCTCAATTAGAAGCTTATGTTAACCAGGTAGCAGGAAATATAGCTGCAGGTAAATATGCAAACAAGACAGACGAAAGTTTGGCTCTTTTGAATGCAGATTTGGAAGCGGCAAAAGCAGCTCTTTCAAGTGCTACTAGTCAAGATGAGTTAAAAGCTGCTTACAACAAACTTGTAACAACTGTAAACTCAAAACTACAAAACAAACCAGTTGAGAAAAAAGAAACTCCAGCAGTTGATACTACAAATGGTAAAGAAACTGTAGGGAAGAGAGCGGGAAATACTGAGAAAAAATCTGAGTCAAACGCAATTGAAAACACTGGTTCTAAAGATGAACGTAATGGCAAAGAACTAGTCCAAGGTTCACACTTACGTTCGGCTAGTGAAGGCTATACCTTAGCTTCTACAGAACTTAGAAAAGAAAACGGTGAGTTTGCAACAGCTACTGGTAAAACATATAAAACATTGGATAACAATGATACGTATCGTATCTATGTTAAAGGATTCCAATCTGAAAACACAGAAACAGTAGCTAGAAACAATCCACAACCTGGGACTGGTGCACGTACTGACCTTCCTTTATCAAAAACAGAAGCTCAAAAACTTGGGCGTGAAGCAGCGATGTGGAATAATAAACTCCGTGCAAGTGGTCAAAATAATAATACTAATTCATATGGATCAGGTGGAGCTTATGAGTACTTAGCGACAGAAATCTATGGCTACACTTATGAACAAGGTAACCATTATGTTTATCTTAAAGATGTAACTAAACGTTTCGAGTTGAGTGATGCAGCTAAAGCAGCAGGATATACTATCAAGAAAGTCACTCCAATGAACTTACCGCCAGGTTTAGGTTATAACGCAAATTCGGATACTGTAGAAGGTTACATCGGAGCAAATATTCAAAATGGTGTTTATGACTTCCGTTATGAATTAACTGTTGCAAAAGACGGTACTGAGCAAAAAGTGTACTTCCGTGACCTACAAGCTGGTTGGATTGGTTGGCAAGATTCAACAGCACCTAGAATTCAGGGAAAATCAACAATGGTAACTGTTGGAGATCAAGTTAGTCATAATTTGGAATATGTTGATAATGATGGTGTAAATAGGGATACGCGAGCTAACTATCAACGTGAAGATGGTTCTAAGTTTGTAGCAGGATCTAAAACGTCACCAGCATCAAGTAGAAAACCAGCAGAATTTGTGGCAGCTGATGGAACTAAAGTGAGATCTATGTCCAACCCTCAAACAGTTACTGCTTATACAACATTAAATGGTAAAACACTTGGTAAAAATGGTGAGAAACCAGTATCTCTTGATGATACTATTCCAGGATTGACATATGCTCCAGAGACAGGTTTAATTACAGGGACACCAACAGAAGCTGGAATCTTTACTGTTGCTGCTTTGGCAAAAGACTACAACTCTGCAAATGCATGGGACATGAACGGTCAAGAAGCTCATGAAAACCTTACAGTTGCGGTTGCACCTAAGATTACAGTGAAAAACGTCGAGGCTTATGCAACTAACGTTCCTGTAACAATTTCTAAAGGTGCTAATAAAGCTGAAATCACAACGCCAGACGGAAAAGTAACTAAGTTAGTTGTTAAAGATGGAAACTGGGTTGTTGCAGCAGGTACAACTAATACGGCTGTAGAAGAGGGTGCGACTTTGGCAGCAGTATCTACTTCAGGTGATACGACTATCAACTTAGCAGTTGAAGCAGAATCGACGAAATATGTTGGCGTCGATAGTATTACTGCGAAAGCAACTACTGATAAAGTTCAAGCATATCTTCAACGTGATACAGTAACTGTTAAAGATCACAATCAAAAAGAATATGTAGCAACATTTAACCGTGCGACAGGTAAATACACACTTCCAAATGAAGATGCATATCACTTGGTTGATAACGGTGATGGAACTTCCACTTTAACTGAACGTCGTATTTATACTGAGGCTCAAGCGAATGGTGACGTTAAGCTCTTTGTTTACGAATTTACTCGTAAATGGAGTGCTAGCTCTACAGCTGCGAATCTTGTTGATAGAGTAGCAGAAATTCGTGCTAAAGGTGAAGTGAAAGAAGTAGGAGATGTTTTCCGCACGGAGACACTATTACCGAATGACCAAACTTCTTCTACTCAAGGTAGAACAATTAAAGTAAGTTACGATTCAGTATCTAATCAATGGACAGCTTCTGATGGTTCTAAAGTGACTGCGACAGAATCAAATGCTGGTTGGAAAATTTCAACTAATTCAGGATTTAGTGGTTATGTAGCTTATCGTGAAGCAGTAGGCACTGATTTAGCTTCTATTCAGAATGCTAAACCAAACTCAACATCAACAAGTTATTCTGAAAATAAAGGAACAACAGTTAACTTAATTGCTTCACCAAAGGCAAATGTTAAATTTACCGATGCAATCGATGATAAATCTAATGCTGAGAATTCAGATATTATCCAAACAAAAGTTACAGTAACTGACCCAGATGGAGCACAAACAGTATTTGATGCTGCAAAAGCAGAAGAGGCTGCTTACATTGCTGCGCAACGTTCTGCAGCTGAAAAAACGAATATTGCTGCTCAAGCGGTGAAAGATAATCAAGAGGCTCAAAATACATTAGCAAACTTGCAAGAACGTTTAGATCGCCTTACTAGAATTGCAGAAGATGCTCAATTGGCATTGGATAATCTAAAGCTTCGTTCAATTTCACCGACAGCTGAAAAAATGGCTCAAGATGCACTTGATAAAGCAAATGAGCTTAAAGCAGCCACTGAAGCAGAAATTGCCGCTTCTAAAGGAAGTGTTGCAACTCTTGATACAAAAGTAACTACATCTCGTGCAGACGCATTGGCGGCTGAGAAAGCTGTTGAATTGGCTCGCACTGCTTTGATTAATGCAGCTCAAACTAATCTAGCAAATGCAACAGCATATACTCTTAATAAACTTGGACGTTACAAAGTAACAGTTTCAGGAGTAGACTCAAATGGTGTTGTTACTACACCTACAGTAGGTGGAACTGATTCTGGAGCTTTGACTGATGATGCGGTTACAGAAACAACATACTACATCGTAGTAACAGAACCAGAGAAATCATCAGGTGCTCAAGGTCAAAAACAAACTGACTCAATGGCCGACAATTTCAATGATGGAAAAGAAGGAACTACAGTATCAAATTACAAACTAGTAGATCCAAAAACAGGAGCTAAAGTTGAATCTTTAACAACTGAAGAAGGAACTTATACTGTAGATCCAACGACAGGTGAAGTAACGTTCACTCCAGTAGAAGGATTTGTAGGAACTGCAAATCCAGTAACAGTAGCAGCTGATGTAACATTTAATGATGAATCAGGAAATCCAGTAACAGTAGCGGTAGAAAATGCATATACACCAACTGTATACGGAATTGCACCATCTGCAGATGAAACTACAGGAAAACAAGGACAAACTCAAACCTCTAAATCAGGAAAAGATCGTTTCTCTGAATTAAATAATACAGATAATACACTAGATGGCACAAATGTTGACTGGACAACAGCTGCCTACTCATTAGAAGGAGCTAATGCTGAAGGTAAAGTGGTAGTTGATGGAGAAGGAACATACACAATTGATCCAACAACAGGTGTAGTAACATTTGAACCACTTCCAACATTTACAGGAAAAGCTAAAGGTGTTAATGTACAAGTATCAGTAACAGCAACTGATTCAGAAGGAAATAAAGTTCCAGTTACTTCAAAAGGTAAATATACTCCAGAAGTAACACCAGTAACACCGACAGGAGCACCAGTTACATCTGAAGGTAAACAAGGTCAAGAACAAACAGGTAAACCTGTCTTTACACAAGGTGATGAAACAGCTCCAATTACTATTAACGAGCAGCAACCAGCTAAATTTGTAGTAAATGGACAACCAGTTGATGACAAAGAAATTCCAGCAACAAAAGATGGAAAAGAAGTTGGTAAATACGTAATCGATCCATTAACAGGTGTTGTAACATTTAAACCAAACAAAGACTTTGTTGGTACACCAGATCCAGCAACTGTTGAAGTTAAAGATAAGAATGGAACACCAGCAACAGCTACTTATACTCCAACAGTAACTCCAGTAACACCAACAGCAGAACCAAAAGAAACAACTGGAAAACAAGGTCAACCACAAACTCAAGAAACAGAGTCAATGTTCAAACAAGGTGATGAAGTAGCGCCAATTGATAAGACAACTGTTAAATTGGTAGACCCAAGTGGTAATGAAGTAACAACAATGCCAGCGATGAAAGATGGTAAAGAAGTTGGAACATACACAATTGATCCAACAACAGGAGTTATCACATTCCAACCAAACAAAGACTTCACAGGCACACCAGATCCAGCTAAGGTTGTAGCGAAGGATACTAACGGAACTAAGGTAGAAACAACTTACACACCAACAGTAACCCCAGTAGTACCAACAGCAGAACCAAAAGAAACAAAAGATGTACAAGGTGCAACTCAAACTGGTAAACCAACATTCACACCTGGTGCTGATGAAGTGCCAATGGATGATGATACTCCAGCGACATTCGAAGATGGTTCAAAAGAAAAAGTAATTCCAGGAGAAGGTACTTACACTGTAGCTCCAGATGGAACAGTAACATTCGTACCTGAGAAAACATTCACAGGAACAGGAACAGGAGTAACGGTTAAACGTGTAGATAAGAACGGAACACCAGTAACGGCTAAATACACACCAACAGTATTACCAGCAACTCCAACAGCAACACCAGCTGAAACAACAGATATCCAAGGTGCGTTACAAAAGGGATTACCACAATTCTTAGGAGGAAGAGTATCAGTAGATGGAGTACAAAAAATTGTACCAATCGATGAAACAAAACCATTAGAATTAATCGATCCATCAACAGGTAAAGTAACTAATGAAATCGTGGTACCGGGCGAAGGAACTTACACAGTATATAACGGAGTAGTAGAATTCCGTCCAGAACCACAATTCGTAGGAAAAGCAAAAGGAGTTACAGTCCAACGTGTAGACGTAAATGGAACGCCAGTTTCAACAACATACACACCAAACGTAACCCCTGTAACCCCAACAGCAGAACCAGCTGAAACAACAGATATCCAAGGTAAAGAACAAAATGGTAAACCTGAATTCAAACCAGGCAACCCAGAAGTACCAATGGATGATGAAGTACCAGCAACCTTCGAAGATGGATCAACAACTAAGACAATTCCAGGCGAAGGAACTTACAAAGTAAATCCAGACGGTACAGTAACGTTCACACCAGAGAAGACATTCACAGGTAAAGGAACAGGCGTAACTGTTAAACGTGTAGATAAGAATGGCACACCAGTGACAGCTAAATACACACCAACAGTAACTCCAGTGACTCCAGAAGGAACACCTGCAGAATCTGAAGGACCTAAAGGGCAACCACAAACAGGAACACCTGAATTTAAACCAGGAAACCCTAATGTACCAATCGATGAAACTGTTAAACCAACATTTGACGATGGCACAACTGAGAAGAAAGTACCAGGCGAAGGAACATACACAATCGATGAAAACGGTAAAGTAACGTTCACACCAGAACCTGACTTCGTAGGAAAAGCTAAAGGTGTGACAGTTAAACGTGTAGATAAGAACGGAACACCTGTAACAGCTACTTACACTCCAACAGTTCGTCCTGATACTTCGTTCGTTGATAAAGATGGTAAACCACTTTCACCAACAGAAGATGGAACTAAACCAACTAAAGATATCCCAGGATACAAGATTGTTAAAACTGAAGTAGACGAAAAAGGAAATACAAAACACATCTATGAAAAAGTTACGACAACTTATAAAGATAAAGATGGTAATGTAATTCCAGGAACAACTACTGAAGAAGGTACAAATCCTAAGAAAGATATCCCAGGTTACCGCTTCGTAGAAACTAAGAAACTTCCAAACGGTGATACAGAGCACGTTTATGAGAAAGTTAAGACAAGTCACAAGGATAAAGACGGAAATGAAATTCCAAACTATCCAACAGAAGATGGCGAACAACCTAAGAAAGATATCCCAGGTTACCGCTTCGTAGAGACTAAGAAACTTCCAAATGGCGACATCGAACACGTTTATGAGAAAGTTAAGACATCATTCAAGGATAAAGAAGGAAATGAAATTCCAAACTATCCAACAGAAGATGGCGACCAACCTAAGAAAGATATTCCAGGCTACCGCTTCGTAGAAACTAAGAAACTTCCAAATGGAGATACAGAGCACGTCTACGAAAAAGTTAAGACATCATTCAAGGATAAAGAAGGAAACGAGATTCCAGGTAATCCAAGTGAAGATGGCGAACAACCTAAGAAAGGTATTCCAGGCTACCGCTTCGTAGAGACTAAGAAACTTCCAAATGGCGACACAGTTCATGTTTATGAAAAAATCATTCCTTCTGTGAAACCAGAACCTGCGAAACCATCAACACCAGCTCCAGCTAAACCAGCTAAGGAATTGCCTAATACTGGTACAGAAGATCACTCTAGCCTAGCAGCTCTTGGACTTCTTGGAGTATTGAGCGGATTTGGTCTTGTGGCACGCAAGAAAAAAGAAGACTAATGTTTTAATCATTAAATATTAAACAAAGGAATTCAATTTCATAAATGAAAACCCAACTAATCAAACGATTAGTTGGGTTTTTTATGTGGATTATCTATTCTTCCATGCTTGGTAATGGGTATCAATCAATAATTGGGTAAGGCGTCCCATGGTTTCCCTTTCTTCTGGAGTGAGGGCTTGAGCTTGGACAAAGAGATGATGAATGTGTTCAATAGCCTTGAAGGAAGATAAGTCATTGATGGAGCTAATTCCAGCATCAAGAATAGTGCCAAAGAAGAGGTCGAAGTAGAGCTGGAGTTCTTCATCAGGGACTGTTGCTACCCATTCTTCAAAGGTTGTGTCTACTTGTTGGCTATCACTGTTGGTCTTATCCAGTTGGACGAAGTGCTTGTCCTCAATCTGCCAACTAAAGGTATTGTGCTGGGCGATGCCACCCAAGGCAGTGCTATGAACGATGATTTGGTGGGCAGGAATTTCCAGCATCCTACCGATAATGGAACCTTGTGGAATGAAGGCCTTAGTTCTATCCATTATTTTTTGATAGCCTGCAGTTTGTGTTAATTCTGTGTGGAGACCAGGCGCATCAAATGTATAAACTGCTGTGATCTGATTTTGCAGGCTTTGCTCAATTTGGCTAGCAGCATAGATGGCTAGATTTCCTCCCTTGGAATGCCCAGCCAGAATGACCTTCTGCTTAGGATGGTGGGCAAAAAAGTTCTTTAAATAGCGAAGGGCGTGCTTTTGAGCAGGAATTTCCTTCATATAGGTCAGGTGGAAATCTTCCTTCCAGCCAATGATGCTGTCATCTGTCCCACGAAAGACAATCAGATAGGTGTCGAGAGTGAGGCGGTAGGTCATAGCCGCAAATTGTTTTTGCAGTTCAGGGTCGATGTCATTGATAAAATGGGAGAGTTTGCAATTTTTGAAGCGTTTGTGTTGAGCTAATTCATCTAATAATTGGAGACGATTTTTACTGGTCAACATGTTAGGCTCCCTTGGAACCTGAAGTGCCAGGTCTAAAAGTCGCAGAGGACTTGTGGATACCAAATTATCAAAGGAGAGGTAGGTGATTTCTGTTAAGGCTAGAATGTCTAATTCATTCAAAGGAAGGTCGTAAAAGGAATCGTGTGCGACATCTTTCAGATAGTCAAAAATATTGGCCATAAGAGCTCC
Organism: uncultured Streptococcus sp.; assembly: GCF_915066115.1. Lineage (GTDB taxonomy): Bacteria > Bacillota > Bacilli > Lactobacillales > Streptococcaceae > Streptococcus. The sequence goes on from NZ_CAJZDT010000020.1 coordinate 11,609, forward strand.
TTTCTTTTTATTTATCTTATCACAAACACATAGAATTTACTAGTTGGTTTGTACGATCTCTCTACATACCGACCTATAATGGTATGATTTAGATACATAGAAGACAGTTTGCTTTTATTTCAAACCTCTAAACATACTTGTTTGTATCTGTTTGTCGTCAATCCCATTCTCTTTTAAGAAATTTTTCATCTCATTTATATCATCAGGTTGGCCGGTTAAGAGATAAATAGCTTGGTTACCGTATTTCACAACCGCATTTTTTAAAAATGCTTGGCTTTGAGAAAAGGTTTCGCTAGTTTTATAAGTTAGATTAGGATTATTCTTACTAAGCTCTCTTAACTCATTATCAAAAATGTTTACTCCTTTGTCTAAATGATTAAGAATGATGGAGCGCTTACCAGCCCACTCTTTCACAACTGGACGCAGAGTAGAAATACCGACATCAGAGGCAAAACAAACCAGTGCTTGGTCATTGTCTTTAACAGATAAAGATGACTCCAGCCAACTCATCTCAATTTTACTACCAGCTGGTAAATGTGTTAAGGTTTCCTTAAACACGCTACCACTATTATGGGTTACAATAAGAATTTCATCCTCATCAGGAGTGGAAGCAAGGGTTAGCCATCGGCTAGCCTGATCCTCCTTTACTGGACTTTTGTCTGGGCCAAACGAGCTGTCAGGAAGCTTAAACTGAGCATAGGAGCCAGCTTTCCATATTTGATTTTTTGGTTTTGTGATGTGAACTAAATACAAATCTCCGCTGGGATTTTCAATGGATTTTATCGATAAAGTTTGACTTCGTCCAAGATAGGTAATGATTCCCCAAGATATAAAGCCGAGCACTCCAAGTGTAGTTAGAATAATTATGAACATTTTTTTCCCTCGTTTCATTTTTAACTCCTATAGTGTAGTAATTTTCTATGAATGAATAATATTTTTTTTCATTCAATAATTTCCAAAAAATAAAGAAAAGATTTCTTTATTTCAGTATTCCTTTAATGAAGTTGGTTGCTAGTATTTCTACAGTTTTGCTAATATCTGGAAAATCATTTTCTGTGATATGCATATCCATGTAGTAAAATAGGTTGTAAACTTGTAAAATATCTTGAATTTTTTCTGGAGAATGGCCTTCAGCCTGCAAACGATGAGTAAAGGTTTTCACGAGAAATTGATGAAATGGATTCGTGACTTTCCCTTCTTCTGAGGAATAGTAGCTATGCAACTCATCTGCTATGGCAGGATTGTACCATTCTGCAAGGATTTTATTGGAAGAAACGAGTGCTCTGGATTGAGCAAAGAGTTGACTAATAAGATCAATCATATCAATTTCCCAATCCAGTTCTTCGATCATAGTTTGGCGAACACGGTTGTTTTCATCAATATAGATATCTAAAAAAATAGCCTCTTTACTTTCGTAATAGTTATAAAAAGATCCGACTGCCATATGAGCTTGTCTAGCAATTTCTGAAATTCCTGTCGCCTTGTATCCTTTTTTTGAAAAAACTTCATAAGCTGCGGATTTCAAAGCCTGTTTTTTGTCCAATTTGATTCACCTCTTTTCTGAATGAATATTAAATATTGTTCATTCATATCTTAACAAATCTTTTTCAGATTGTCAATCTGAAAGCTAGAACTTTTTACGGATACCACTTGATAAGGAGCTTTTCAATGTTAGAAGAGTATAGAGTGTCGTTTTAACTACACTCAAGGTTTGGAAGAATAGATATAAATTTTGGTTAAGGGGATGTATAAAAGAACTGAAATGAGGGTTGAAAAAATTAAAAATAAATGGGTAGTGCTGGCACTATGTCTGAAAATAAGGTATGATATCAATGGGGTTATTCACTATCTGTTTTTGAGCTGTTGTGACAAGGAAATGTCAAAAAAGTATTAGATACTAAGCCCTCTATTTATACTAAAGGATTTAAGACTCCTAAAATTAGCAAAGGAGAATCAGATGCACAAGATTTTATTAGTAGAAGATGATCAGGTTATTCGTCAACAAGTCGGAAAAATGCTCTCTGAATGGGGATTTGAAGTGGTCCTGGTAGAAGACTTTATGGAAGTTTTGAGTCTATTTGTTCAGTCGGAACCTCATCTGGTCCTCATGGATATTGGTTTGCCCCTGTTTAATGGCTATCACTGGTGTCAGGAAATTCGCAAGATTTCCAAGGTCCCCATCATGTTTCTGTCTTCCAGAGACCAGGCTATGGATATTGTCATGGCAATCAATATGGGGGCGGATGACTTTGTGACCAAGCCTTTTGACCAGCAGGTTCTTTTAGCCAAGGTTCAGGGCTTGTTGCGTCGTTCCTATGAGTTTGGGCGTGACGAGAGTTTACTGGAATATGCCGGTGTTATCCTCAATACCAAATCAATGGATTTACATTATCAAGGGCAAGTCTTGAATTTGACCAAGAACGAATTCCAGATTTTACGCGTTTTATTTGAGCATGCGGGCAATATTGTAGCGCGTGATGACCTGATGCGGGAGCTTTGGAACAGTGACTTTTTCATTGATGATAATACCCTCTCAGTTAATGTGGCTCGTTTGCGTAAAAAATTGGAAGAGCAGGGCTTGGTAGGATTTATCGAGACCAAGAAAGGGATAGGGTACGGACTGAAGCATGCTTGATTGGAAACAATTTTTTCTAGCCTATCTGCATTCCCGTAGTCGTCTGTTTGTCTATCTGATTTCTTTGACGTTTCTGGTCTTACTCTTTCAGTTTTTATTTGCCAGTTTGGGAATTTACTTTCTCTACTTTTTCCTCTTGTGTTGCTTTGTAACCATCTTATTTTTCACTTGGGACATATTGGTGGAAATGCAGGTCTATCGTCAGGAAATTCTCTATGGGGAGAGGGAAGCCAAATCTCCTTTGGAAATAGTTTTAGCAGAAAAATTAGAAGCGCGTGAGATGGAACTTTATCAGCAGAGGTCAGATTCAGAAAGAAAATTGACGGATTTGCTGGATTACTATACCTTGTGGGTTCATCAGATTAAGACCCCCATTGCAGCTAGTCAACTCTTAGTTGCAGAAGTAGCCGACCGCCAACTGAAGCAGCAATTAGAACAGGAAATTTTCAAAATCGACTCCTATACTAATCTAGTCTTACAGTACCTGCGTTTAGAAAGTTTTCATGATGATTTGGTCTTAAAGCAGGTGCAAATTGAGGATTTGGTCAAGGAAATAATTCGTAAATATGCTCTTTTCTTTATTCAAAAAGGCTTAAATGTCAATCTACATGACCTTGATAAAGAAATCGTGACGGATAAAAAGTGGCTGCTAGTGGTTATTGAGCAAATCATCTCAAACTGTCTCAAGTACACCAAGGAAGGTGGTCTGGAGATTTATATGGAGGGGCAAGAGCTTTGTATCAAGGATACGGGAATCGGGATAAAAAACAGTGATGTCCTCCGAGTCTTTGAACGTGGCTTTTCAGGATATAATGGACGCCTAACCCAGCAGTCATCTGGACTTGGCCTCTACCTATCTAAGAAAATTTCTGAAGAACTGGGGCACCAGATTCGCATCGAGTCTGAGGTCGGAAAAGGAACGACAGTGCGGATTCAGTTTGCTCAAGTGAACTTAGTCCTTGAGTGAGAAGAGACAATGAGTTTTTACCCAATCTCTTTTTGCTATATTTCAGGATATTTGAAGACTGTTTTTTACAAAACCAATAATAGAATTTTTAATACGGAATATAGTATAAATACTGGTTCAAAGTGAAGTTTTGTATGCTTTATACTTTTGTTGAGTATAAAATCTATAAACTAAGGGTGAATTACAAAAATTAATTTGAGATGAAGTGAATTGTAGACTTGGGAAATGTCTCCTATTCGATTTCAGAATGAATCGTTGATACAGGATTAAAAGAACTGCAGCTTTCTTTTTATTTTGAATGAGATAGGTGTATATAGATTTGTGTAACTGGTGTAGAACTGTTTCCAAGAATTTATTGAATGTATCGAATACACACATTCTATTGATTTTGAACCAGTTTTTAATTTCTAAATGTTATAATAGTTTTATCAAGTAAAAGGAGACTACCATGATTGGAGACAATATAAAATTCTTACAAAAATCACATAATCTGATATAACCAGAATTTTCACGGATTGTGGGTGTGTCACGAAATAGCCTAAATCGTTAGAAAAACTGAAAAAGCTTACTTTCAATAGAAGTATTGGAAATATTCATTTTACATCTATCAAAGAAACATGGGATAGACCTATATTTTACAAAATAGCAAATTATATTTTGAATGATAGTAAAAACTGCGGTACTTGTGTGATTTACAATTATTGCACTCAATGTCTGAGTATCGCACTATCTGAAATAAGGAATAGTAGAGATTGTTCTGCGATATGTAAAAAAACGCATTAGCAAGGAGTATCGTATATGCTACCATATCTTAAAACTATTAGATGGTATCTCTTCTTTAATTTTCTTTTTGGTGTAGTATCGAATATCTGCACAGCTTTGTTACCGTATTTCACGCAGGCATTAATCAAAGGGGATTATCAAGTAGCTCTATATGGTTACTCTATGTCAGTGGCAGGCTATTTGAGTTGTAACTATATCCAAATGATACTTGATTGGAAGCAGGGGATTATCTTTTCGACTACTTTGAAAAATGAGTGGTTTCGTTCACTTCTGGGACTCAGTCACCACGATTTCAAGCAGAAAACAGTAGCAGAGTATATTTCCTATCAATCTAATGACCTAGATTCGTTGGAAAAGGATTACCTTCCTCCATTGATGAGTTTTATCAAACAAATTTTACGTATCATCATTTACGCTTTCATTATTAGCAGAACAATTAATCCTATTGTATCACTGATTTTAATCTTTTCCACTGGAATTAGTATTCAAATTCCTAAAATCGTTGGGAAGTTGACCGCTAATCGTAGACAGGTTTACTTGAAAAAACAAGGAGATTACTATCGAACTTTGGAGGATTTGCTCATGGGACATCATTTGGTAAATAAACTAACTATGTCGCATTTTTTGAATCAACAAAAGAGTTCTCTAAAGAATTTGCAGGATAAGTATTTTAAGTATGGTTTGACAAAAATTACAGGCATCTTATTGACAGGTGTTTCTTTTGAATTCATTAGTCTTGTTCTGTTTATTTATTTAGCCTACTCTCTATCTCACCAGCAACTCGGTATTCCTGAGGTGGTGGCGAGTTTCGGATATATTAATGCTTTTTCTGAACCAATACAGGAAATCCTTTATGATTTACAAATGTTAGAGTCCGTAAAGCCTGTAATCAAGAGTTTTCAAAACATTGTTGGGAGACCCGTTTCAGTTCAAGCACCTCAACATTCTTTTGATACGATTACTTTGAAAAACATTTCCAAACAACTGGGAGAATCAAAATTGATAATTACTTCCGCTACGATTCAAAAAGGGGATAAAATTGCGCTTATTGGTAAGAATGGTTCTGGAAAAAGTAGTATTCTCAACATTTTAAATGGAACAGATGAAGATTTTGAAGGACAAATTGTGCTAGATGGGCTTGTTTTGGACCATCTTTGGGGAAGATTCGGTATGATTCTGCAACAAGAACATACATTTATTTCGAGTTATGAAAATAATGTAACACTATTCAATAGTTTCAATGAAAAATTCAGAGAAGAAGATTTTGAAAAAATTCCACCACAATCCCTGTCAGGTGGTCAGCAACAACGAATGTATTTAAATCGTGAGAAAAATCGTAAAAATCCATTGCTTATCCTAGACGAACCTTTCTCTGCCTTGGATACTAATCAGTTTAAAATGGAATTGGAAAGAGTTCTGGAACTACCAAGTGCCGTCATTGTTACTTTACATCGCCAAAACGAATTATTAAGTAAGTTTGACCAAGTTTGGGAAATTAAGAATGGAGAACTTGTAATTTTGAAATAGCTAAATTATAAAGAATAAAACGCATAGTATCAAGGTTCAGGAGATACCGTTTTTCCTTCTTCGGATAAGGAAACAAAAATTTCTTGCTTCATCTATCTATTCAATTGATAGATTTCGTCAGAGAAAAACTGTAAAATTTTTGATATAATATAAAGGATGGACTGACGGATACTTAAAAGATAATTTTCAAAAGAATAACAGGTGAGAAGAAAAATATGTAAGATTGGACAGAAGTCTCTCTACCATCATCCATGCAGAAACAAGATTATATAAAATAAAAGGAGTAACCAATGAACGGAAATTATTCAACACGGGAATACCGTGAGAAATTATACGATGACCTTCATGTTCGATTGAGAGATACAGCGATTTTGATGTGTGCAATTTTTATTGCCTCTATCGGTCTAAATATGAATTCAACAGCTGTTATTATTGGAGCCATGTTAATTTCACCTCTCATGACACCGATTGTTGGACTGGGATTCGGTTTAGCTATTTTTGATACGCGTTTAATCAAGCAATCTCTAGAGGTTTTATTGACTCAAGTGTTGGTCAGTTTGCTTGTCTCGACTCTGTATTTCTGGATTTCTCCCTTGTCTTATGCAAGTAGCGAGTTGATCGCACGAACCTCTCCAACCATTTGGGATGTTCTCATTGCTATTGCTGGTGGGATTGCTGGTGTGATCGGTTCAAGGAAAAGAGTTAGAAAAACCAACAACACCAAGTCTTGAAGCTTTTTGGGATTTACGGCAAAATTTCTTTGCTTGTTTTCTTTCCTTTTTCTGGTTGGGATCGTTATGGATGGCACTAAACACATTATGGGAAAAGGTTGAGAAAATTTCCTCAGAAATTATTTGGTGGAATTTGTTTCTACTCTTGGAGCGGCAGGAGTTCTCTTTGGAGAATTTCATGCCATCCAAGATACCAGTCTGAATGATGTGGTGGACCGGATCTATATAAATGTCAAGGATTTACCGTTTCAGTCCTTGGGAGCTTTAGCTAATATCCTGTCTGATGTTAAGAAGGGACTGATTCAAGACAGTCATATCTGGTCTTTCTTCCAGTCATTTTTCAAACAATATCAGTTGATAATCAGCTTAAATCAGATCTATCAGTTTGTCTATCTTTCTCTGATGGAGATCATGTCCTATCTTCACTTTGATTATTGGAAAAAACGGCTCGGTCAGGAGCTAGTATGAATAAGGAGAACAAATGAGACGTTTAAAAATGTTATGGCATATTATACAGGTTACGGGTTTTACTCGGTTTGCTCTGAGTTTTGTGACCTTTGTTTTTGGGTCAGGAGGCGTGCTTTTCCTAGTTGAACCTGCTATCACAAATTACGGAGACGGTCTTTGGTATGCTTTTGTGACTTCGACGACTGTCGGCTACGGGGATCTCCTAGCTGTGACCTTGATTGGAAGGATTACCAGTGTCTTCTTGACGATTTATGGGCTCATATTTTTTGGCTGTTTATCAGCTGTTATTATTAATTATTATACCGATTTAAATAAGGAAAGAGGAGAGGACAAATGACTGCCAATTATTCAACACGGGAATACCGTGAGAAATTATACGATGACCTTCATGTTCGATTGAGAGATACAGCGATTTTGATGTGTGCAATTTTTATTGCCTCTATCGGTCTAAATATGAATTCAACAGCTGTTATTATTGGAGCCATGTTAATTTCACCTCTCATGACACCGATTGTTGGACTGGGATTCGGTTTAGCTATTTTTGATACGCGTTTAATCAAGCAATCTCTAGAGGTTTTATTGACTCAAGTGTTGGTCAGTTTGCTTGTCTCGACTCTGTATTTCTGGATTTCTCCCTTGTCTTATGCAAGTAGCGAGTTGATCGCACGAACCTCTCCAACCATTTGGGATGTTCTCATTGCTATTGCTGGTGGGATTGCTGGTGTGATCGGTTCAAGGAAAAAAGAAGCAAACAATATCGTGCCAGGAGTAGCCATTGCTACAGCTTTGATGCCGCCTATCTGTACTGCAGGCTATGGTTTAGCTAATGGAAATGTACGATTTTTATTTGGGGCTCT
>NZ_CAJZDT010000021.1:0-19535 GCF_915066115.1 uncultured Streptococcus sp.
TATTGATGTGTTTTTATCAGAGGTGAGTAATGGACTACATACAGAATATAAGAAAAAAAGTTGGGAAAGATAAAATTATTTTAAATTTTACCTGTGGAATATTAAGTCAATCAGGAAAAATTTTATTACAAAAACGAGCAGATAAAGGAACGTGGGGATTACCAGGTGGTGCTCTTGAATTAGGAGAATCGGCTTTAGAAGCTTTAGTGCGAGAGTTTTATGAAGAAACAGGAGTCGAAGTGAGGGTGGAAAAACTCTTAAATGTTTATACAAAATATTCAGACAGTTATCCGAATGGTGATGAGGCTCAAGTTCTTACAATCTTGTATTTAGTTTCATCTGAAACTTCTATCTCTACAAATTTTTTTACAAGTGATGAAACTTTAGAATTAGGATTTTTTGATCATAGTGACATACAAAATATTGCAATTGTAAACCAGCAGCATCAAGATATGATAAATGATTTTTTTGAAAATAAGTTCCCAATAGATAGATAAACTAACCACTGTATTTCTATTTTTTAGTAAATATATTTTATGAAAATGTAAGAAAAACACTTGACAAGCAACTTGGATAGCGTTATAATTATACAAAATTAACAGAGAGGTTGTTTATTTATGAAATCAAAAAAATGGATATTTGTTTTATGTAGCTTTCTTGCAAGTTTCTTCTTAGTGGCTTGCCAGTCGGATTCTAACGGTTCTCAGTCAGCTGTTGAGGCCATCAAGCAAAAGGGGAAATTAGTTGTGACGACCAGTCCAGACTATGCACCCTTTGAATTCCAATCCTTGGTTGATGGAAAAAACCAGGTAGTCGGTGCGGACATTGATATGGCCCAAGCTATCGCTGATGAACTTGGGGTGAAGTTGGAAATTTCAAGCATGAGTTTTGACAATGTCTTGACCAGTCTTCAAACTGGTAAGGCTGACCTAGCAGTTGCGGGAATTAGCGCTACTGATGAGAGAAAAGAAGTCTTTGATTTTTCAATCCCCTACTATGAAAACAAGATTAGTTTTTTGGTTCGTAAGTCCGATGTAGAAAAATACAAGGATTTAACTAGCCTTGAAAGTGCTAATATTGCGGCCCAAAAAGGAACTGTTCCAGAATCAATGGTCAAGGAACAATTGCCAAAAGCGCAATTAACTTCCCTAACCAATATGGGTGAAGCTGTTAATGAATTACAGGCTGGAAAAGTTGATGCTGTTCACATGGATGAGCCAGTTGCCCTTAGCTACGCTGCTAAAAACGCCGACCTAGCTGTCGCAACTGTCAGCTTGAAGATGAAGGACGGCGAAGCTAATGCAGTTGCCCTTAGAAAAAATAGTGCTGATTTAAAAGAAGTGGTAGACAAGGTCATCCAAAAACTCAAGGATGACGGCACTTACCAAAGCTATCTTGAAAAAGCAGCAAGCCTAACAGAAGTTGAACAATAAGAAAAAAGCAGAGTTGGAAGTCATTCCAATTCTGCTTTTAAATAGTTTAAAACCTTTTCCAGATTGTCTAAGGATACCTTGGCAAATTGGTAAGGACAGGCACCCAAGTAAGCCTCTTCAAAGAAATCCAAGCCCAGTTGGCTGTGTTTGAGACTAGCAATTTTAGGATACTGTCTCAGATCTAGCAATAAACTATCATGAAGCGGAAAGTGAGGAAGGGGACAAGGAGTGTTAGCTAGTCTTTCCTCGATTTGTTTTTGGTAGTCTTCCTGATTGGACAAGCGAGCTAGACGATTTTTCTCAAACAATTGACTGTCAATATAGAGTGACAGGGCCTTTTGCATGATGAGGTTGCTGTCGTAGTCTAGGATATTTTTGTAGGCCACAAAGGCTTCTTTGATAGCATTTGGAAGGATGAGTGCTGTTATCCGCAGGGCTGGAAAGAGGCTGGTTGAGAAGGACTTGATATAAATGACGCGCTCCTCTGTATCTAGATAGTGGAAGGTCTGACCCTTTTTAGAGTCCAAATCCCCCAGATAATCGTCCTCTACGATATAGACACCATACTTGGCAGCCAAGTCAAGAATAGCCCGTTTGTCCTGTTCTGAATAGGAATGCCCCAGAGGATAGTGAAAACGAGGAATGGTATAGAAAAACTTAATTTTTCCTGTTTTGAAGTGGCCTTTCAGTTCCTCCAAGTCAATCCCATCAATGCCTCGTTCAATCGTTTGATAGTCCAATCTCTGAGCAATCAAGAGGCGATTCATCCGATGGTAGGTCGGCTGTTCCACCAAGATTTCCTTTGCTTGGCTAGGAAAGGAAATTTGAGAAAGAATAAAAAGAGCTTGTTGGGTTCCAGAAGTCAGTACCAGTTGGTCAGCCTTGCAGTAGAGAGCTTGGTCAAAGAGGAGTTTATGAATGGATTGTCTTAAGTCTTCTAATCCTTCTTGGTTATCATAGTAGTTGAAGAGGTAGTTTTCCCGGCCAATCAAGGTTTCATTGACACAGAGTCGGAAATCGTCATAGGCGCTGGCGTGTTCATCGGTAACCTCGATTTCTAGGTCTTGATGTTGTCCTTGTTCTAGAACATAATAGCCACTCTGGGGTTTGGCATAGAGGTATTGTTCGTGCCGTAATTCCAACAGGGCTCGTTGGACAGTATCCTTGCTACAGTGAAAGTCAAGGCTCAGTTGACGGATAGAAGGCAGGCGGCTACCCGTTGGAAAGCGTCCAGACTCGATACTATTTTTCAGATAAGCTACGACCTCTTGGTACTTGCTTTGTTTCTTCATTCCAGACCTCCCTTGATTTTGTTACATTGTACCTTTTTTTTTCTTCTTGGCAATGTCTAGTGTGATTCTCTCGTTCACATATAAAGCTAAATGTGGTATACTTAGGAGTAAGATTTATAGAATAACAGACAAGAAAGTGAATGGATAAGAACGTGCAGGAACCAGTGAAATTATTTCAATACAATACCCTTGGAGCCTTGATGGCTGGCCTTTATGGTGGTACCATGACAGTAGGAGAATTGCTGGAGCATGGTGACCTTGGCTTGGGAACCTTGGATTCTATTGATGGGGAATTGATTGTTTTGGATGGTAAGGCTTATCAGGCCAAAGGCTCAGGAGAGCAACCAGAAATTGTAGAAGTATCACCCGATGCCCTTATTCCTTACGCAGCAGTGGTCCCGCATCAGGCCGAGGTTATTTTCCGCCAGCGCTTTGAGATGACAGACAAGGAATTGGAAGAGCGAATCGAGTCTTATTATGATGGGGAAAATCTTTTCCGCTCCATCAAGATTCGTGGGGAATTTTCGCATATGCATGTGCGCATGATTCCCAAGTCGACACCAGATACCAAGTTTGCTGAGGTCGCAACCCATCAGCCTGAATATCGTCGAGACAATGTGGCAGGGACCATCGTTGGTTTCTGGACGCCAGAGATTTTCCATGGGGTTAGTGTGGCAGGTTACCATCTGCACTTCATTTCAGATGACTTGACCTTCGGTGGACATGTCATGGACTTTGTCATCAAGGAAGGTATTATCGAGGTGGGAGCGGTTGACCAGTTGGACCAACGTTTCCCAGTCCAAGACCGTCAATATTTGTTTGCTAAGTTCAATGTTGACGAGATGAAAAAAGATATTGAAAAGGCAGAATAGGAGAAGAAAATGACCATTCATATTATCATTACCATGGTGCTGTTGCTGGCTTTCTTGATAGGGAGCATTTGGTATGCCAAAAAGAAATACCAGATCAATCTAGCTGTCTTGGGCTTGGGGGCTGTAGCTTTCTTTGTCTCTTCACAGATTTTGGAAAAACTGGTACATGTTTTGGTTTTGCACCCTCAAAAAGACGGTAGTATTGCCCTCTTGCAGGACCATCCACTTCTCTATATTATATATGGATTAGCCATGGCAGCCCTTTTTGAGGAAACTGCTCGTCTTGTTTTCTTCAAATGGTTGGAGAAAAAGAGAAGTTTGGAAAAGGCAGATGCCTTGGCCTATGGGCTGGGGCATGGTGGCTTGGAATTGATTTTTCTTGGTATCACCAGTTTGCTCAATCTCTATTTCGTGCTTTCAGCAGTTCAAACGCAGAATCCACAGGTTATGAAATTACTGTCTGAAAATATGTTGAAAACTATCCAGTCACTGTCTGTCTGGCAGATTTATTTGCTTGGTTTTGAACGGATTTTGGCTCTAGGATTCCAATTGTTTTTGACAGTTTGGGTTTATCAGGCTGTTCGCCAGAAGAAATGGACATATCTCCTAGCAGCCTATGGTCTACATGCCTTCTTTGACCTAGCACCATCTCTAGCCCAAGTTGGTTGGCTGACAAATCCTGTCTTGGTTGAAGTTATTCTACTTGTTGAACTTATCCTAGTTGCCTATGTAACTAAGAATATATTTTGTAAAAAATCATAAAAAGAGGGGAAACCTCTTTTTTTGTTTAAAATAAGCCCAAGATTTTTTTAGGGTCGTCAAATGGTCTTAAAAATGGTATAATGGAATGAATTTTGTAAAAGGAAGAGTGTCATGTCAGTAAAAGAAAAAATGCTTGAAATCTTAGAAGGGATTGATATCCGTTTCAAGGAACCCTTGCATAGCTATAGTTATACAAAAGTAGGTGGAGAGGCCGATTATTTGGTCTTTCCACGAAATCGTTTTGAGTTGGCGCGCGTTGTTAAATTTGCTAATCAAGAAAATATTCCTTGGATGGTTCTTGGAAATGCCAGCAACATCATCGTTCGTGATGGTGGGATTCGTGGATTTGTCATCTTGTGTGACAAGCTCAATCATGTTTCCGTTGATGGCTATACCATTGAAGCTGAAGCTGGTGCTAACTTGATTGAAACAACTCGCATTGCGCTTCGTCATAGTTTGACTGGTTTTGAGTTTGCTTGTGGCATTCCAGGAAGCGTTGGCGGTGCTGTCTTTATGAATGCGGGTGCCTATGGTGGCGAAATTGCTCACATCTTACAGTCTTGTAAGGTCTTGACCAAGGATGGAGAAATCGAGACCCTGTATGCAAAAGACTTGGCTTTCGGTTACCGCCATTCAGCCATTCAGGACTCTGGTGCAGTTGTCTTATCAGCTAAATTTGCCCTTGCTCCAGGAAGCAATCAGGTTATCAAGCAAGAAATGGATCGTTTGACGCATCTACGTGAACTCAAGCAACCTTTAGAATATCCATCTTGTGGTTCGGTCTTTAAGCGTCCTGTTGGTCATTTTGCAGGTCAATTAATTTCAGAAGCTGGCTTGAAAGGCTATCGTATCGGTGGTGTTGAAGTGTCTGAAAAGCACGCAGGATTTATGATCAATGTTGCTGACGGAACGGCTAAAGATTACGAGGACTTGATTGAGTCTGTTATCGAAAAAGTCAAGGAACACTCTGGCGTTACTCTTGAGAGAGAAGTCCGTATTTTAGGTGAAAGCAAGTAGGAAGCTTTAGCTAAAAAGCTGCTGCTATGTCATGGAAAGGGGGTGAAAGCCTATCGTCAGTGCAGAAGAATGTAGGCAGTTCAATCTCCTACACGAGGTAGTAGCGGTCTGACAGAGCCCTGATCTGTTAATCTATGAAAAAGAAGGAATAAATGACAATTGAAAAAACCAATTATTGAATTCAAAAACGTCTCTAAAGTTTTTGAAGACAGCAACACCAAGGTTCTCAAAGACATCAACTTTGAGTTGGAAGAAGGGAAATTCTATACCCTTCTAGGCGCATCTGGTTCAGGGAAATCAACTATCCTTAACATCATTGCAGGTTTACTGGATGCGACGACAGGAGATATTTTGCTGGATGGTGTCCGTATCAATGACATCCCAACCAACAAGCGAGACGTCCATACGGTCTTCCAATCCTATGCCTTGTTTCCACATATGAATGTGTTTGAAAATGTTGCTTTTCCACTCCGCTTGCGCAAGATTGACAAGAAAGAAATCGAGAAACGCGTAGCGGAAGTTCTCAAGATGGTTCAGTTGGAAGGGTATGAAAAACGTTCCATCCGTAAACTCTCTGGAGGACAACGTCAGCGTGTTGCCATTGCCCGTGCCATCATCAACCAACCTCGTGTGGTTTTGTTGGACGAGCCTTTGTCAGCGTTGGACTTAAAATTACGAACAGACATGCAGTACGAACTGCGTGAACTGCAACAACGATTGGGCATTACCTTTGTCTTTGTCACTCACGATCAGGAAGAAGCCCTTGCCATGAGTGACTGGATTTTTGTTATGAACGATGGTGAGATTGTCCAGTCAGGAACACCTGTGGACATCTACGATGAGCCAATTAACCATTTTGTTGCCACCTTTATCGGTGAGTCAAATATCTTGCCAGGAACCATGATTGAGGACTACTTGGTTGAGTTTAACGGCAAACGCTTTGAAGCGGTCGATGGAGGGATGAAGCCAAATGAACCTGTTGAGGTCGTGATTCGTCCAGAGGACTTGCGGATTACCCTTCCTGAAGAAGGCAAGCTCCAAGTTAAGGTGGATACCCAGCTCTTCCGTGGAGTTCACTATGAAATTATCGCCTATGACGAACTTGGGAATGAATGGATGATCCACTCAACTCGTAAGGCTATCGTTGGTGAGGAAATCGGTCTGGACTTTGAACCAGAAGACATCCACATCATGCGCCTCAACGAAACCGAAGAAGAGTTCGATGCTCGTATCGAAGAATACGTAGAAATTGAAGAGCAAGAAGCAGGTTTGATCAATGCAATCGAGGAGGAAAGAGATGAAGAAAACAAGCTCTAAACTCTTTGTAGTGCCCTACATGCTTTGGATTGCCCTCTTTGTCCTGGCACCCTTGGTCTTGATTTTCGGTCAATCCTTTTTCAATATCGAAGGCCAGTTCAGTTTAGAAAATTATAAGTCCTACTTTGCGTCACAAAACTTGACCTATCTCAAAATGAGTTTCAACTCTGTACTCTATGCAGGAATTGTGACCTTTGTGACCTTGCTTATCAGTTATCCAACAGCCCTCTTTTTGACCCGTCTCAAGCACCGTCAACTCTGGCTCATGCTGATTATCCTGCCAACTTGGATTAATTTGCTCCTTAAAGCCTATGCCTTTATTGGGATTTTTGGTCAAAATGGCTCTATTAACCAATTCCTTGAATTTATCGGAATCGGTTCGCAACAGTTGCTCTTTACCGATTTCTCCTTTATCTTTGTCGCAAGCTACATCGAGCTTCCCTTTATGATATTGCCGATTTTCAATGTCTTGGACGATATGGATAACAACCTCATCAATGCCAGCTACGACCTCGGTGCGACCAAGTGGGAGACCTTCCGTCATGTCATCTTCCCTCTATCGATGAATGGTGTGCGAAGTGGAGTTCAGTCGGTCTTTATTCCAAGCTTGAGTCTCTTCATGCTGACCCGTTTGATTGGTGGGAACCGTGTTATTACGCTGGGAACGGCTATTGAGCAGAACTTCCTGACAAATGACAACTACGGTATGGGTTCTACCATCGGTGTGATTCTCATTCTGACCATGTTCATCACCATGTGGGTGACCAAGGAAAGGAGAGAACGATGAAAAAATTTGCCAACCTTTATCTGGGACTGGTCTTTCTTGTCCTCTACCTGCCGATTTTTTACTTGATTGGCTACGCCTTTAATGCAGGCAACGACATGAACAGCTTTACAGGCTTTAGCTTGAGCCATTTTAAAACCATGTTTGGCGATGGTCGCCTTATGTTAATTGTGACCCAGACCTTTTTCTTGGCCTTTCTGTCAGCATTGATAGCGACCATTATCGGGACTTTTGGAGCTATTTACATTTACCAGTCTCGTAAGAAATACCAAGAAGCTTTTCTATCACTCAATAATATCCTCATGGTTGCGCCTGACGTTATGATTGGTGCCAGCTTCTTGATTCTCTTTACCCAACTCAAGTTTTCACTTGGCTTTTTGACCGTTCTATCTAGTCATGTGGCCTTCTCGATTCCTATCGTGGTCTTGATGGTCTTGCCTCGACTCAAGGAAATGAACGGTGACATGATTCATGCGGCCTATGACCTTGGTGCCAGTCAATTTCAGATGTTCAAGGAAATCATGCTTCCTTACCTGACTCCGTCTATCATTGCAGGTTACTTCATGGCCTTCACCTATTCGCTAGATGACTTTGCCGTGACCTTCTTTGTAACGGGAAATGGCTTTTCAACCCTGTCAGTCGAGATTTATTCTCGTGCTCGCAAAGGGATTTCGCTAGAAATCAATGCCCTGTCTGCCCTCGTCTTTCTCTTTAGTATTATCCTAGTTGTTGGATATTACTTTATCTCACGTGAGAAGGAGGAGCAAGCATGAAAAAACTCTATTCATTTTTAGCAGGAATTGTAGCCATTATTCTGGTCTTGTGGGGAATTGCGACTCATCTAGACAGTAAAATCAATAGCCGAGATAGTCAAAAATTGGTTATCTATAACTGGGGAGACTATATTGATCCTGAACTCTTGACTCAGTTTACAGAAGAGACAGGAATCCAAGTCCAGTATGAGACCTTTGACTCCAACGAAGCCATGTATACCAAGATCAAGCAGGGTGGAACGACCTACGATATTGCCATCCCAAGTGAATACATGATCAACAAGATGAAGGACGAAGACCTCTTAGTACCGCTTGACTATTCAAAACTTGAAGGTCTTGAAAATATCGGACCAGAGTTCCTCAACCAGTCCTTTGACCCAGGCAATAAATTCTCCATTCCTTACTTCTGGGGAACACTGGGAATTGTCTACAATGAAACCATGGTCGATCAAGCGCCTGAGCATTGGGATGACCTCTGGAAGCCAGAGTATAAGAACTCCATCATGCTCTTTGATGGGGCGCGTGAGGTGCTGGGGTTAGGTCTCAACTCTCTGGGTTATAGCCTCAACTCAAAGGATACCCAGCAGTTGGAAGAGACAGTAGACAAACTCTACAAATTGACTCCAAATATCAAGGCTATCGTTGCAGACGAGATGAAGGGATACATGATTCAGAACAACGCTGCTATCGGCGTGACCTTCTCTGGTGAAGCTAGCCAAATGCTAGAAAAAAATGAAAATCTACGCTATGTGGTACCAACTGAGGCCAGCAACCTTTGGTTTGACAATATGGTTATACCAAAAACAGTCAAAAACCAAGGCGCAGCCTATGCCTTTATCAACTTTATGTTGAAACCTGAAAATGCTCTCAAAAATGCGGAGTATGTCGGCTATTCAACACCAAACCTACCAGCTAAGGAATTGCTACCAGAGGAGAAAAAAGAAGACAAGGCCTTCTATCCAGATGCTGAAACCATGAAACACCTAGAAGTTTATGAGAAATTTGACCATAAATGGACAGGTAAATACAGCGACCTCTTCCTACAATTTAAAATGTATCGGAAGTAGGAGTTAGCAGTCACGAAACGAATCAGTCAAGCTGGTTCGTTTTTTATGTAAAAGGCAATTTTTACAACCTTATCTTTTTCTATTCTGGTTGCTTATTTTTTAGCCTAGTAGTATACTAATCTTAACCTTACAGAAAGCGGTAACAAAAAATGAAGATATCTACTTTTTCAAAAAAAGTTATTGGCCAACCTTTTTGATTGTTGACGAAACAATTATACTATTCCATTTAAAGGATGGCTTGGATCGACAATACCTAACAACTGATTCCATACATTTGGTGATAGGGTTCTTTATATTTGCAAATATTTTCGTAGCTATCTTTAACAATTCAAAACTTTGGAATAAAAGTTGGGATAAAAAGAGTGATAGCAGTAAGAAAAAATATATTCTGAAAAAGTAATCTGAGATGTAGGTAATGGGTTATTTAAATGGGAATCATTTCCAGTTGACGCAAGCTTAAAAAAACGTTATAATAAGAAAGTTGAGAATTGATTTTCAATCATCTTAGTCCAGAGAAATGGCGGTGCTGCGAGCCATCTAAGCTAGAAAGTCATGCTACTCAATTTAACAATTGCATAAGAACAAGAGAATGACAAGTTCATTGAATGAAGGTGGTACCGCGGTTTTTCGCCCTTCGTGATATGAGCTTGTCTTTTGATTTTTGGAGGTGTTGATGAAAACATTTCTTGTCAAACAAAAGTTTCGTCTTGGAGGCGAACGTTTCGCTATCAAGGATGACAGGGGAGAAATCGCCTATCAGGTGGAGGGATCGTTTTTTAAGATTCCTAAAACCTTTACCATCTATGATGCCTATGGTGAACAGGTCAGTCAGATCAGTAAAGAAATCTTGACCTTGCTTCCTCGTTTTGAGATTCAGCTTCGGGATGGCTCGAGTTTTGTCATTCGTAAGAAGTTGACCTTCTGGCGAGATAAGTATGAGTTTGATAATCTGGGTCTTCGTATCGAGGGCAATATCTGGGATTTGAATTTCAAATTGCTGGATGATCGTGATCAGATGATTGCAGAAATTAAGAAGGAACTCTTCCATCTGACCTCTACCTATACCGTAACGGTTCTTGAGGACTCTTATGCAGACCTAGTCATTTCCCTCTGTGTCGCGATTGACTATGTGGAAATGCTGGAAAGCCAATCACATTAAACAAGTAAATAAGGAGACAATATGAAACAACTATCTAGTGCACAAGTACGCCAAATGTGGCTTGATTTCTGGGCGACCAAAGGTCACTCTGTAGAACCATCAGTAAGTTTGGTTCCTGTAAATGACCCAACTCTTTTGTGGATCAATTCTGGGGTAGCAACCCTTAAGAAATACTTTGACGGGACCATCATTCCTGAAAATCCGCGTATTACCAATGCCCAAAAGGCTATCCGTACCAACGATATTGAAAACGTAGGGAAGACTGCACGTCACCATACTATGTTTGAAATGTTGGGGAACTTTTCTATCGGGGATTACTTCCGTGATGAGGCCATTACTTGGGCTTATGAGCTTTTGACAAGCCCAGAATGGTTTGATTTCCCAGCGGAAAAACTTTACATGACCTACTATCCAGACGATAAAGATTCTTACAACCGCTGGATTGCAGTAGGAGTGGACCCAAGCCACTTGATTCCAATCGAGGATAATTTCTGGGAAATCGGTGCGGGACCTTCTGGACCTGATACAGAAATTTTCTTTGACCGTGGAGAAGCCTTTGACCCAGAAAATATCGGTCTTCGCCTTCTTGCAGAAGATATCGAAAACGACCGTTATATCGAAATCTGGAACATCGTTTTGTCACAATTTAACGCAGATCCTGCTATTCCTCGTAGTGAGTACAAGGAATTGCCACACAAAAACATTGATACGGGCGCTGGCTTGGAGCGTTTGGTAGCGGTTATCCAAGGGGCTAAGACAAACTTTGAAACCGACCTCTTCATGCCAATCATTCGTGAAGTGGAGAAATTGTCTGGTAAGGTCTATGACCAAGATGGCGATAACATGAGCTTTAAGGTCATCGCTGACCACATCCGTTCTCTTTCATTTGCCATTGGGGATGGTGCCCTTCCAGGAAATGAAGGTCGTGGTTACGTCCTTCGCCGTCTTCTCCGTCGTGCTTCTATGCATGGTCAAAAATTGGGCATCAACGAGCCTTTCCTTTACAAACTCGTTCCAACTGTTGGAAAAATCATGGAAAGCTACTACCCAGAAGTGCTTGAAAAACGTGACTTTATTGAGAAAATCGTTAAGAGCGAGGAAGAGTCATTTGCCCGTACCCTTCACTCAGGTCAACACTTTGCCCAAGGCATCGTAGCAGACTTGAAAGAAAAAGGTCAATCTGTCATTGCTGGTTCAGATGTCTTCAAACTTTATGATACTTATGGATTCCCAGTTGAATTGACTGAAGAAATCGCTGAAGAAGCTGGGATGACTGTAGACCGTGAAGGATTTGAAGCAGCCATGAAAGAACAGCAGGAACGTGCGCGTGCCTCAGCTGTCAAAGGTGGTTCAATGGGTATGCAAAATGAAACCCTTCAAAACATCACTGTAGAAAGTGTCTTCAACTATAATGCTAGCCAATTGTCTTCTAAATTGGTAGCTATCGTGGCTGACAATGCAGAAGTAGAAGCTGTAGCAGAAGGAACTGCATCACTGATCTTTGCGGAAACGCCATTCTATGCTGAAATGGGTGGACAAGTAGCTGACCACGGACAAATCTTGGATGGGTCAGGCAAGGTTGTAGCTACTGTGACAAATGTTCAGAAAGCACCAAACGGACAAGCCCTTCATACAGTTGAAGTTCTTGCACCGCTTGCCTTGAACCAAGAATATACCTTGGCAATTGATACAAATCGTCGTCACCGTGTTATGAAAAACCACACTGCGACTCACTTGCTTCACGCTGCCCTTCATAATATCCTTGGGAATCACGCAACACAAGCAGGATCTCTTAACGAAGTTGAATTCCTTCGCTTTGACTTTACCCACTTCCAAGCAGTGACTGCTGAAGAATTGCGTGCGATTGAACAGCAAGTCAACGAGAAAATCTGGGAAGCTCTTGAAGTGAAGACAGTTGAAACGGATATTGACACTGCCAAAGAAATGGGAGCTATGGCCCTCTTTGGTGAGAAATACGGTAAGGAAGTCCGTGTTGTTACTATCGGTGACTACTCTATCGAGCTTTGTGGTGGTACCCACGTTGGTAACACTTCTGAAATTGGTCTCTTCAAGATTGTCAAAGAAGAAGGGATTGGATCAGGAACTCGCCGTATCTTGGCAGTGACTGGTAAGGAAGCCTTTGAAGCCTACCGCGAACAAGAAGATGCTCTTAAAGCTGTCGCAGCAACCTTGAAAGCACCTCAACTTAAAGAAGTCCCTCATAAGGTAGAAGGACTTCAAGAACAACTTCGTCAACTTCAAAAAGAAAATGCTGAATTGAAAGAAAAAGCCGCAGCTGCAGCCGCAGGCGATATCTTCAAGGATGTGAAGGAAGTCAATGGTCACCGTTACATTGCTAGCCAAGTATCTGTATCTGACGCTGGTGCCCTTCGTACTTTTGCGGATAACTGGAAACAAAAAGACTACTCTGATCTTCTTGTCCTAGTTGCTGCTATCGGTGACAAAGTCAATGTCCTTGTAGCAAGCAAGACAAAAGACCTTCATGCAGGAAACCTTGTCAAAGAATTAGCACCAATCGTCGATGGACGTGGTGGAGGTAAACCAGACATGGCCATGGCAGGAGGAAGCAATCAAGCTAAAATCCAAGAATTGTTGGATGCCGTAGCAGGTAAATTGTAAGAAAACAAAGATCTATCCATTTGGGTAGGTCTTTTTGTGAATACAAAAAAACCAAATCCGCTTGGATCTGGCTTGATGATTATAAGCTATTAGATAGTATTGGCTGCCCAGACACTTACCGAAGCAGCTGAGACTGGAAATTGTCCATAACCTTCCTCATCGATGATAACTTGAGCTTGGTGGTTTTCAAGTAGATCTACAAAGGTTTGGTTAGCCCATTCTTGGCCGATAAACATTGATTTGCTGTTTTCTTGGTCATTTGAGATGAGAACTGCGATTGGGGATTGATTTTCAGCACCTGAACGTACCCAACCGATACAGTTAGGATCATCAAAGTAGTCATTTTGTTCTCCATAGGCCAAATCTTTTCGGATGGCTAGGAGGCGGTCAAGGACTTCTTTGAAATCTTGTTGAGCATACTGCCCTGAAATCCCATAGTAGTCTCCGTAAAAGACACATGGAAGTCCATTTTGGCGTAATAGAATGAGGGCATAGGCTGCTGGTTTGAACCATTCTTCAACAGTAGACTCAAGAGCCTGACCACGTTGGGTATCGTGGTTGTCGACAAAAGTCACAGCCTTGTCAGGTTTGAGTTCAACCAAGCTATCTGTGAAAATACCACGAAGGTCATAGCTTGCGCCAGCTTGACTGGCTTCAAAGAGATTCTGGTGGAGACGAACATCGACAAGGTCAAAACGTTCTTCCGTTTTTTCAAGATAGTCTAGGTTAGCTTCCTTGTCAGGATTCCAAAATTCACCAAAAACATAGAAATCCTCACCGTATTTTTCCTTCATATCGCGGATGAAATTGCCCATAAAGAAAGAATCGATATGTTTGACGGCATCCAAGCGGAAACCAGCTACACCAGTCGTTTCCATGAACCAGTCAGCCCAGTCATAGATATTTTGGATGACTTCAGGATGTTTAAAGTCTAGGTCGGCATACATGAGGTAGTCATAGTTACCGTTTTCATTATCGACTAATTCCTCATTTGCCCACCCCTTGTTGTCTCCTTGAATCAGATAAATGCCAGACTTGCGGCGTTTGGCATCATAGTCTGTACCGGTGAAGTGGTACCAGTGCCAGTGAAAGTCATTATAGGTATCTTGGCGACCATCGAAGGTAAAGCTAGTCCAGCCATTGATGGTGAAGGGTTCTCCGAGCTCGACTGTACGGTCAACCGGATCCACTTCGATGACTTGAAAGGCTTCCATGTGATCGGCAGCAGCCTTGTGATTGAGCACCACATCGGCCATAGGCTGGATCCCATGTGCTTTTAGTGCTTGAATGGCTTGAAGATAGTCTTCTTTGAAACCATACTTGGTGCGGACAGTCCCTTTCTGGTTGAACTCACCAAGGTCAAATAGGTCATAGACCCCATAGCCTACATCTTTTTCGTTGGTAGCTTTAAAAGCTGGTGGCATCCAGACATGGCTGATACCGAGATCGGCTAGGTGTGGAGTATCTTCAGCTAGACGCGTCCAGTGCTGGCCGTCGTGGGGCAGATACCATTCAAAGTATTGCATGAGTGTTTGATTTTGCATGATGTTTCCTCTTACTTGTCAATCTTGTTCTTTATTCTATCATAAAGTATTGGTTAGCTCAATCGTTTGCGTAAAACTGAATAATAAGTTTTTGACTATTTTATATAAAATGTTGATTTTTAAAATGAAAGCGCTATAATTATAGTAAATTACATAGATAAAGAGAGGAGATTTCTCATGATTGAATTTCAAAATGTTAGTAAGTTGTATGGTGATAAAGAGGCCTTGAGCAATCTCAATTTGCAGATTGAAAATGGAGAGATTATGGGCTTGATTGGCCATAATGGGGCTGGAAAATCGACCACTATAAAATCCTTAGTCAGTATCATTTCACCCAGCAGTGGTCGTATTTTGGTAGACGGTCAGGAGTTATCGGAAAATCGTTTAGCTATTAAACGAAAAATTGGCTACGTAGCAGACTCGCCTGATTTATTTTTGCGTTTAACGGCCAATGAATTTTGGGAATTGATCGCCTCATCCTATGATCTGACTAGCTCTGACTTGGAGACTAGTCTAGCTAGGCTATTGAACGTTTTTGATTTTGCTGAAAATCGTTATCAGGTTATTGAAACTCTTTCTCACGGAATGCGTCAGAAAGTCTTTGTCATCGGAGCACTCTTGTCTGATCCCGATATTTGGGTTTTGGATGAACCCTTGACTGGTTTGGATCCCCAGGCTGCCTTTGATTTGAAGCAGATGATGAAGGAGCATGCACAAAAAGGCAAGACGGTCTTGTTTTCAACCCATGTCCTAGAGGTAGCTGAGCAAGTCTGTGATCGGATTGCCATTTTGAAAAAGGGGCATTTGATTTATTGTGGTAGCGTAGAGGACTTGAGAAAAGGCCACCCAGACCAGTCTTTGGAAAGTATCTATCTTAGCCTTGCCGGTAGAAAAGAGGAGGTTGCGGATGCGTCTCAAAGTCATTAAAAAATTAGTTGATATCAATATCCTCTATTCATCTCAAGAAGCTAATCTGGCTAACCTACGAAAGCAGCAAGCTAAAAATCCTGGAAAAAAAGTAAATGTTTCCGCTAGAGTCCTAAGTTCTTACATTTTTTCCAGTCTCTTGATGCTTTTCATGTTTATAAATATAGCCTTTCGTTTTCCTTTTGAGGAAATGCCAAGTTTTTTTAGTAGCATGGTTGCTATTTTACTGGTGCTTGCCTTTTCAACTTCTTTCACTGCATTTTACAATGTCTTTTATGAGAGTAAGGATTTGGTATCGTATAGACCCTATGCCTTTAAAGAATCAGAGATTATAATCGCTAAAGGACTGTCTGTCCTCTTGCCAGCTCTGCCTGGAATTGTACCAATCCTAGCTTATTTTCTAGTCCTCTATATTAGGCTAGCTCCTTCTTTTTGGCTAGGCTTGCCTTTGATGCTACTGTCCTTGACCTTATTATTTGTCTCTGTTACTTTAGTGATGGTAGTGGCAGTACATTTCTTGGCTCAGACTAGGGTCTTCAGAAAGTATCAGTCTATTTTTTCGAATGTGATGATTGGGATAGGGGTTCTCATACCTTTAATATTTGTTTTCTTTCTACAGTCGACTTCTGGAGTTATAGTTGACAGAGTTAGAGACATTCCACCTCTTCTTTATCCTATTCATCTCTTTTACAAAATAGCAGTGGAGCCTTTTTCGATAGAAGCCATCCTGGGTCTGCTCGCTTGGATAGGACTAACTCTCTTCTTGCTTTACTTGAGTAAAAAGAAGGTTTTGCCTCGTTTTTATGATGTGATCCTACTTAATAGTGAGGAGAAGGTCAAAAAAGAACGTCGCAGCAAGGAGAGGATTTCAACTACTAAAAAAGGATTTTTCCGTATGGTTTTACGCTACCACCTCACCCTTTTGGGACAGGGGACTGGCGTGATTACAGTGCTTTTTACAAGTGCTTTCCTTCCTTATCTCATGATGATTGGTCTAATTTCCAAAATCCGAGATTCTCAGATAGTTCCAGATATTCATCCTCCATACTGGTTACCCTTGTTTTTTATAGGATTGTTTATAGCAGTTGTCAATAACAATATCACCAGCCTGCATTCAATTGCCTTGTCCTTGGAGAGGGAAAATGTTGATTTTCTTAAGAGTTTGCCCTTTGACTTTGCTCGTTATGTTAAAGTGAAATTTTGGATTATCTTTGCTGTCCAGTCCTTTTTACCAGTTCTGACTTTACTTGGCCTTTCTCTATATCTAGGCTTGCCCATCCTTTCGATGATTTACCTTCTTGTGGCATGGATCCTTGCCAGTGTCATCCTTTCCTGCCACCATTACTTTAAGGACGTGAAAAATCTGTCAACCAATTGGAGTAGCATTACGGACTTGGTGAACCGTTCAAATCGTATAGTAGCAATGGTTTTATTGTTTATTTATAGTGCAATCCTAATGGCCCTTGTAATAGGGAGCTTATTCTTGGTTCGGTCTCTCTCCTCTATCCTTGCCATTAGCTTGGGAGTAGGAGCTCTGATCCTTCTGCTTGGTCTTGCTATTTTTGGCTATCATTATTATCTATCACGCATATTGGCAGAAATAGAAAAAAGATGAGCTAGTTGATCGCTTGCTTGATAAATTTTTAAAAAGAAATGCTCCTCCACGATGGAAGAGCATCTTTTATTGTGATTTTGATTCGGTTTCTGCCGACTCTGGATGGAGTTCTTGGTAACTTGGAGCTTTGAAAAGGTCAGTACTGGTTTTACCTTGTCGTTGGCTAAAGAGACTGGTTGATTGACTTCCTTTTTCCTGCTCAATCTTTTGAAGAATTGGTAATGAATTGAGGTAAGAAATACTTTCTGTATCAACTTTTCCAAGATGATCTGCTTGGTAGAAACGTATCAAATCACCAGTTTGAATTTGGTCGCTGATTTTTAGCTGTTGGCTGGCTGCCTGCCGAACGATTTCTAGTTCAGTCTGAGCTTGTTCATCAAGATTACTGATTTCAAGACCGCTCTCAGTATAGTAGGTTCGTCCGTCGTAGCTGGTATATTTGGGTGTGACGAAGGAATTAGCAGTCCGAAAGGCAACGATTTCTTGATGGTCTGGTGATAGGAGGTCTTGCCCAACCTGAAGGAAGGAATTGGACTCAATACCAAGGAGGTGTTCGAGAGTTGGTAAGATATCGATTTGTCCACCGTAGGTATTGATGATTTGTCCTTTTTCATAGCCAGGCATGACCACCATAAAAGGCACTCGTTGCAACATGGCATTGTCGTAATTCGACCAGTTCTCAGAAGTCTTGCCAATCAAGGGAGCGAGGTCAGGATTGCGGGAGTTAGAAATTCCATAATGGTCTCCGTAGATGACGATGATGGATTTTTCATAGAGGCCGCTTTCTTTGAGATAGTCAAAGAAGGCCTTGATAGCACTATCCAGATAGTTAGCCGTTTGGAAGTAGCCGTTGATTGTTTCATCTTTGGTTTTAGCCAAGGGGAAACCAAGCTCATCGCCTGTCAGATTGCTAGCATAAGGATAGTGATTGGACACCGTGATATACTTGGCATAAAAAGGCTGCTGCAAGTGCTCTAGATATTGAATAGAATCTTTCATCATGATTTTATCATTTAAACCATATTGGAAAGAATTGCTACTGTCTTGCTTGGTAAAATAGGAAGCATCAAAGAAGTATTGGTAGCCCCATTGTTTGTAGGTTGTATTTCGGTTCCAGAAGGTCCCAATATTACCATGAAAGACTGCACTTGATTGGTAGCCATTTTTTGATAGGATAAAAGGCGCAGCCTGCTGGGTATTGGTACCTCCATAGTTGACCATGAAGGAACCTTGGTCAAGTCCAAACAAACCAGTCTCCAGCATGGTTTCCGCATCTGAGGTCTTACCAGCCTTGACTTGGTTAAAGATATTCGAAAAGGCTAGGGTTGATTGCGAATGGTAGAGTGAATTAAGGAAGGGAGTGACTTCATGCTCAGTTCCATCTATGTTGAGTTTATAGTCCAATAGGAACTGCTGAAAACTCTCCAAGTGGAGATAAATCACATTTTTCCCTTTGGCAAGGCCAGAATAGTCTGGATTAGGCTTAGCCGAATGTTCTTGGACATAATCTGTAATGGGTTGCAGGTCGGTCTCAGAGGCCTTGGCACGTTCTTTGTTGGCGCTATAGGATTGGTTGGCACTATAACCTAAAAAGGCTGGCAAACTAAGGGCACGAACAATATAATAATTAGAAAATCCTCGCGATAGGAGATCGGGACGTTCGATTTCAGCCAAGAAAAGATTAGCAGAAAAGAGCAGGGCTGAGAGAGCAGTGATAGCAACACTGGAGCGGAATTTGAAAGGTCTCCTATCCAGCTGGATGAGCTTCTTATAGAGAAGATAAGCCAGCAATGGGAAATCCATAAAATAGATGAAATCCCAAAAGCGCAGTAACTCTAGTTCGGCAGTACCAACAGACACCTTGCTGACCACTTTCATGGTATTGGCCGTGATAAAGTCACTAAATTCTCGATAGTAAAAGATATTGGAATAAAGCCAAATGAACAAAAGGCTATAAATAGCTATACTAAGGCCATAAAAGATCTTGGTTGAGCGAGCATAGAGGGCTAGAGCCAGCAGGAGGAGTCCCAAGGGAAGGGGATTGAAAAAGGCGATAAAGGCAAGGTAACTCCCTTGCAGCTTGCCCAATTGAATATCTAAATTAAAGTCAACGGCATAGGCTAATAAGGTTTTGAGCCAATAGAGGATTAAAAGGGTTAGGACAAAACCCAGTCTGGTACCCATGGCTTTTTGGATTTTGTTAAAATTGCTTTTCACACATTTACTTCCTAATTTTTTATTAGTATTAGTATACCATTTTTTAAAACTAGAGTAAAAAAGCAAGGGTAGTTTCTTTTTTGAGAATTGTCACAAAATTCGCTATAATAGGGACT
>NZ_CAJZDT010000022.1:0-19412 GCF_915066115.1 uncultured Streptococcus sp.
GCTGCCATTCATAGAGATGGATTAGGACATCCCGTAGATTCTTATCCCTCTTCCAGTGGGCTTCCTTTTTCTTTTGGTCTTTTGAAAAATCAAATGGAGTCTGTAGCTCATCTTCACTTAGTTGGGAGATGAAACGATTGAGCTTTTCATAGTTTTCCTTAGAGGCCTGCATTAGCTCCTCTTTTGTTTTCCGTCTAGGCATAGGAGTACTCCCTTCATATTGCTAGTTATTATAAAAAATTTTGATCCTTTAAATCTCTATAACTTATCCTTTAATTTCTCAACAAAGAGATAGGCTGCTGGACAGGTCAAGGTATTCTTAATCGTCAAATGGTTGATTTGATGGATCTTTTTGCGATCTGTATGGGGGAACTCTCGACAGGCTTTTGGACGAACGTCATAGATGGAACAGAGATTATCTCCTCCTAGAAAGGGACAAGGCATGGATTTAAAAACCTTATCACCATCTTCATCTACTTGCAAAAACTCTGCTTCAAAAGCAGGTAATTTCATCTTAAAGTACTTGGCGATTCGTGTAATATCCGCTTCTTTAAAGTCAGGCCCCAATGTCTTGCAACAGTTGGCACAGGCCGTACAATCAATCTCCTCAAAAACTTCTTGGTGAATCTGTTGAGCTATCTTATCTAGATTTTTTGGTGGTTTTTTCTTTAGATTTGCTAAAATTTTACGGTGCTCCTTTTGCTTTTGCAAGGCTAGCTGGTGGTAATACTCAATATCAATTTCTTTAGACATAATTTCTTTCTAATTCACGTATTTTTGTCTATTATACCATAAACACTGCCCCTTTTTTGCCCCCTGAACAGAAAAAAAGCCCTTCGGATAAAATCCGAGGGGCTTAAAACGTTGTTAAATCAACGATTATTTTTTCAAGTTGTAGAATGATTTCAATCCACGGTATTCAGCTACTTCACCAAGTTGGTCTTCGATACGAAGCAATTGGTTGTATTTAGCGATACGGTCTGTACGTGAAAGTGAACCAGTCTTGATTTGTCCTGCGTTAGTTGCAACTGCGATGTCAGCGATTGTTGAATCTTCAGTTTCACCTGAACGGTGTGATACAACGGCAGTGTAACCAGCTTCTTTAGCCATTTCAATAGCTTCAAAAGTTTCAGTAAGAGTACCGATTTGGTTAACTTTGATAAGGATTGAGTTAGCAGCACCTTCTTGGATACCACGTGCAAGGTAGTCAGTGTTTGTTACGAAGAAGTCGTCACCAACAAGTTGTACTTTCTTACCAAGACGTTCAGTAAGAGCTTTCCAACCATCCCAGTCGTTTTCATCCATACCATCTTCGATAGTGATGATTGGGTATTTGTTAACCAATTCTTCAAGGTAGTCGATTTGTTCTGCAGATGTACGAACAGCAGCGCCTTCACCTTCGAATTTAGTGTAGTCGTAAACTTTACGTTCTTTATCGTAGAATTCTGATGAAGCACAGTCAAATCCGATAAATACGTCTTTACCTGGAACATATCCAGCAGCTTCAATCGCAGCAAGGATAGTTTCAACACCGTCTTCAGTTCCTTCGAAACGAGGAGCGAATCCACCTTCGTCACCTACGGCAGTTTCCAAACCACGTGATTTAAGGATTTTCTTAAGAGCGTGGAAGATTTCAGCACCGTAACGAAGAGCTTCTTTAAATGTTGGCGCACCAACTGGCAAGATCATGAACTCTTGGAAAGCGATTGGAGCGTCAGAGTGAGAACCACCGTTGATGATGTTCATCATTGGAGTTGGAAGAACTTTAGTGTTGAATCCACCAAGGTAGCTGTAAAGTGGGATTTCAAGGTAGTCAGCAGCAGCACGAGCTACAGCGATAGACACACCAAGGATTGCGTTTGCACCCAATTTACCTTTGTTAGGAGTACCGTCAAGTGCGATCATAGCACGGTCGATAGCTTGTTGGTCACGTACATCGTAGCCGATGATAGCTTCAGCAATGATGTTGTTTACGTTGTCAACAGCTTTTTGTGTACCAAGACCACCGTAACGAGATTTGTCACCGTCGCGAAGTTCAACTGCTTCGTGTTCACCAGTAGAAGCTCCTGATGGAACCATACCACGTCCGAAAGCACCTGATTCAGTGTAAACTTCTACTTCAAGTGTTGGGTTACCGCGTGAGTCTAGGACTTCGCGAGCGTAAACATCAGTAATAATTGACATTTTTTACTCTCCTTATGAGTTAAATTTTTTACACCTCTATGATACCTTAAAACCACTCCTTTTTCAAGAAAAAACGTTATCTTTGTGCAAATTTTCCTTAACTTTATAAAGTAATCGCTTTCTTTTGTCTATTTTATTCTAACTTTTATGATATACTGTTTTCATGACAGATTTATCAAAACAATTACTTGAAAAAGCTCATGGTGGAGCAAAATTAAATCCAGATGAGCAAAGACGCTATCTTGGCACTTTTGAGGAAAGAGTTCTTGGATATGCAGATATTGATACTGCAAATAGCCCTCAGTTAGAAAAAGGTTTTTTATCTATTTTAGAAAACCTTCAGGAAAAAGCAGAGCCACTATTTGTGAAGATTTCACCAAATATCGAATTTGACAAGCAAGTTTTCTACTTAAAAGAAGCTAAAGAAACTGATAGTCAAGCTACCATTGTATCTGAAGAGCATACTTCTTCTCCTTTTGGCCTGATTATTCATAGCAATGCACCAGTACAAGTAGAAGAAAAGGACCTTCGACTTGCTTTTGCAAAACTTTGGGAAGATAAAAAGGAAGAACCAGCCAAAACATCCATCTGGAAGAAATGGTTTGGCTAAATCTTGTGCATATTTAATAAATGCCCTATATTGGCAGCCGTGTGCTCCAAATAGAGACGGGCATTTTTCAAACTATCTTCTAGAGGTTCACTTTTCTCCAAAATTGAAAAAGCCGCTTGGATATTTTCAAATGGTAGGGAAGGTAAATCCTCAGCAATATTACCACAAATAGCAATGACAGGAACTCCGACAGGGGTTCTTTTTGCAACACCTATAGGTGCTTTACCTGCTAAACTTTGACGATCTAGCCTTCCTTCTCCTACAACTACCAAGTCAGCATCTGAAACTTTCTTATCAAAGTTAATTAAGTTCAAGCAGGTATCAATTCCAGATACGATACTTGCTTGAGCAAAGGCACACAAACCGCCAGCAATGCCTCCACCAGCTCCTGCTCCTTTAATTTCCAATGTTACAGGTGAGGCTTTTTCATAAAAATCTTGGATTGCCTGATCTACGACTGCAAACATAGTAGGATGTAAACCTTTTTGTTTGCCAAAAGTGTAAGTCGCACCTTGATAACCACATAAGGGACTCGCGACATCTGCTAAAATACGGATTTGAACACCTTCAGGAATTTCATAGCGATTTTCTGTTGACATAGAAGCTAAGTTTAATAAGGACTGACCGCAAGCGGGCAAGACATTTCCATCCCTATCATAAAATCGATAACCTAAACCAGTAGCGATCCCAATTCCTCCGTCATTACTGGCCGTGCCACCAACGCCGATATAGATTTCTTTAATCCCTTGAGCAATGAGATGACGAATCAACTCTCCAATACCACAAGTTTGGATTTGAAGTGGATTTCGTTTCTCTAGCGGAATTTTTCCAAGGCCAACCAAGTCGGCAACTTCAAATAGTGCCAGTTGACTTTTTTGAAAATAGCGCATGGATTCTTTTTGTCCAAAAGGTCCTGTCACTTGGATCCATTTTTCTTCAAGGTCAAGAGAATGTCGAATGGAATCTACTGTACCTTCGCCACCATCACCAACAGGGCAGAGGAGGCATTCTACATCTACTATCGATTGTTGGAAGCCTCTTTTTATTGCTTCAGCTACCTGTTGAGCTGTCAAGCTTTCCTTAAATGAATCTGGTGCAATTACAATCTTCATATTTTCCCTCATTCTAAACAGTCAATCAAAGGAAGCACTTCTAAAAAATCCCTCTTGTCAACATGATTCGGTATTTCTTTTTTGAGTACTTCTTTGGCACAAAAGGCAATTCCTAGTCCTGATGACTTCAACATTAATAGGTCATTGGCCCCATCACCGATTGCAATCGTTCTTTCTTTAGAAAGTTTTAGTTCCTCTCTCCATTTTTCCATAGTCTCTTTTTTGACCTCAGGACTTATAATTTGTCCAATCAATTTTCCAGTTAAAAGACCATCTTTGACTTCAAGTTGGTTGGCAGAGAAATGGGCAACTCCAAGTGATTTTGCTAATCTATCAACTATTGGTATAAATCCACCGGACACCAGACCAACTAGGATGCCATTCTTTTGGAGAATAAAGATAAATTTCTGTGCATTTGGCGATAGATGAATAGAGTTGAATACTGTATAAAAGACCGAATCAGGGAGGCCTTTTAACAAAGCTACTCTCTCTCGTAAACTCGTTTCAAAGTCTAACTCTCCTCTCATTGCCCGACTTGTAATCAGCGAAATTTCCTCCTCACGACCTGCCTCTCTTCCCAAAAGATCAATTACTTCTTCTAGGAGTAAGGTTCCATCAACATCCATAACACACAAACCTTTTACTTGAGACATCAGTTCTCCTCTCTAAACAGCCCAAAAATCGTATGAAGTCATCATACGATTTTATCTATTAATTAACTAAACTATGGTACAAGTCAAGGTATGACCTGCAGGCTGTATCCCACGAGAAATCACACTCCATAGCTTGTTTTTGTAGATTTCTCCAAACATCAGGATGGTTTCTATACAAGTCCAAAGCTGTTTGGAAAGTCCAATTTAACCAGTAAGGAGATAAATTGTCAAAGCTAAAGCCAGTACCGCTTCCTTCGATTGGATTGAAGGCTTTAACGGTATCTCGCAAGCCACCAACTTCATGGACCAATGGCAAGGTTCCGTAACGCATAGCCATCATCTGAGACAAGCCACACGGTTCAAAACGACTCGGCATGAGGAAGAGGTCACAAGCAGCGTAGATTTCTTGAGCAAGTTTGACATCAAAAGTGATATTTGCTGATAGCTTGTCTGGGTAAATCTGAGCAAACCATGAGAAAGCTCCTTCAAAGGCTGGATCACCAGTTCCTAAAAGAACAATCTGAACATCATTTTGCAAGATATGGTGCAGACTTTCCACCACCACATCAAAACCTTTTTGACGTGTCAAACGAGAAACAATTCCCACCAGAGGAACGTCAGCTCTAACTGGCAAGCCTACTCTCTCTTGCAATTTTGCCTTATTCTGGGCTTTACCAGACAAATCTTCCTGATTAAAATGATAGTCTAATAGGGCATCCGTCTGAGGATTATAAAGGTCAGCATCAATCCCATTCACGATCCCAGATACCTTACCAGACTCCATTCGAAGAATTTGATCCAAGTTACATCCGAATTGACTGGTCATAATTTCATGAGCATAACTAGGTGAAACGGTTGAAACACGGTCCGCATAGAGAATACCTGCCTTCATCCAATTCAGACAGTTGTTCCAGCGAAGGGTGCCATCAGCGTAACGTTCAAAGCCGACTCCAAACAAATCCCATAACATTCCTTCTGAAAATTGTCCCTGGAATTCTAAATTATGAATGGTTAAAACTGTTTTTATTCCTTGATAGGATTGAATCCAACGGTATTTTTCCTTCAACAAGAAAGGAATCATAGCTGTATGGTAGTCATGAACATGGAGAAGGTCAGGAATAAAGTCAATTCTTTCCATAGCCTCAATGGCAGCCAGTTGGAAAAAGGCAAAGCGTTCTCCGTCATCAAAATCACCGTAAACATGACCACGGAAGAAATAATATTGATTGTCAATAAAGTAGAAAGTCACACCGTTTAAGACGGTTTTCTTAATTCCACAGTACTGCCTGCGCCAACCAACACTCACCTCAAAATGAAGAACATCTTCAATCTGATTTCCAAATTTAGCCTCTACCATATCATAGTAGGGGAGAATAACCGCAACTTCATGCCCAGCTTTTACCAGTGATTTGGGAAGAGCGCCAATGACGTCCCCCAAACCACCTGTTTTTGAAAAGGGTGCACCCTCAGCTGCTACAAATAAAATTTTCATGAATGAATATCCTCTGTTACTTTAGCACCTTTCTTAACGACGACTGAATGTTCTGCAGTTCCACGGATCACTACTCCATCCGCAACTTCAACACCCTTGTCCAATATAGCGTATTCTACCTGAGCACCTTCTCCAATAACAACACGAGGGAATAAGATGCTATCTTTAACCAAGCTATCCTTATGGACATGAATATTACGTGATAAAACAGAATTAGCCACTTGACCTTCAACAATACTACCAGAAGCAAACTGAGAAGTACTTACCTTAGATGTATTGGCATAGTAAGTTGGCTCTTCGTTTTTGACCTTTGTATAAATCTTTTGGTTTGGTGAGAAGAGAGAATAGAACTTTTGCGATTCAAGCATATCGATATTCGCTTTATAATAAGACTCTACAGAATGAATGTTGGCTAGGTAGCCTGTGTACTCGTAGGCCAAAGCCCCTTCTTTTGCAGCCAAATCCCGTAAAACATAGCGCAACTTCTCTGGATGTTCTTTCTTAGCCTCTTCTTCTAAGCGTTCAATCAACCAAGGGGTATCAACGACAAAGATATCTGTCGACATATTGTAAACTTCATCTGATGATTTACTATCAAAGAGTTTATGAGAACGAACATGGTCTGTTTCATCCACTTCCAAGATTGCGTTTACTTCTGAAATGTCTTTCTTAGCTAGTTTTTTATAAACTACAGTGATAGGCCCTTTTGTTGTACTATGTAGATGGAAAACTTGGTTCAAATCAATATTAATCAAAACATCACAGTTGAGTGAAACTGTTTGGTTTGAGCCAGAACGTTTCAAGTAAGTAAGAAGTTGTTGGTAGTATTCTTTTCCAACTGTACTACTTTCCACACGAGTATTGTAAATACCTAGATAATAGTGGCTAAGAAGAGTTGACAAGCCCCACTCACGTCCTGAACGGATATGGTCAAAGACTGAGCTGATATTGTCTTGTTGGAAAATACCAAAAATACTACGGACACCAGCATTAGCAAGACTTGAAAGCGGGAAGTCAATCAAGCGATATTTACCACCAAATGGCAAACTAGCTACTGGACGGTGGTCTGTCAGTGTTGACATATCATGAAAACCAACTGTGTTTCCTAAAATGGCAGAATATTTATCAATCTTCATCTGTTGCTACCCCCACTACTTCATCATATCCTACAACTTGTACTTCTTCTGTTCCATCAATTTCGACACCATCAGAAATAACTGCACCTTCACCAATAATGGCACGTTTGATTTTAGCTCCCTGACCAACAATTGCACCACTCATGATAACTGAATCTACTACTTCTGCCCCTTCGCGAACTTGCGCACCTGTTGAGAGGATAGAATGTTTAACAGTTCCATCTACGAAACAGCCATCGACAACCAAGGAATCTTCCACATGAGCATTTGCCCCAAGGAAGTTTGGTGGTGAAATTAAGTTTCTTGAGTAAATCTTCCATTGACGGTTACGGCTATCCAAGGCATTTTCTGGTGAAATATATTCCATGTTAGCTTCCCAAAGAGACTCAATCGTACCAACATCTTTCCAGTAACCATTAAATTCGTAGGCATAAACACTTTCACCTGACTCAAGGTAATTTGGAATGACATTCTTACCGAAGTCTGACATATCGACATTGCTCTTTTCAGCAGCAACGAGCATATTGCGCAGACGTT
Source organism: uncultured Streptococcus sp. (assembly GCF_915066115.1). Taxonomy (GTDB): domain Bacteria; phylum Bacillota; class Bacilli; order Lactobacillales; family Streptococcaceae; genus Streptococcus. Next base: position 7,725 of record NZ_CAJZDT010000022.1, read on the forward strand.
GCCAATCAAAAATGTAAATTCCCATAGAAGCTTTTGTAGATTTAGGTTGAGCTGGTTTTTCTTCAAATTCAACAATACGATTGTTTGCATCTGTATTCATGATACCAAAACGGCTAGCTTCCTTAAGAGGAACATCAAGAACTGCTACTGTCAAACTGGCATTATTATCCTTGTGAGACTGGAGCATATCATCATAGTCCATTTTATAGATGTGGTCCCCAGACAGAATCAAGACATACTCAGGGTTGACACTGTCGATATAATCAATATTTTGGTAAATGGCGTGGCTAGTCCCCTCAAACCAACGATTTCCTTCACTTGCAGAATAAGGTTGAAGAATAGAGACACCAGAATTGATACCATCTAGTCCCCAGCTTGAACCATTCCCGATATGGTTGTTGAGAGCAAGTGGTTGGTACTGTGTAATGACTCCAACATTGTTGATGCCTGAGTTGGCACAGTTTGAAAGAGCAAAGTCAATGATACGGTAGCGCCCACCAAATTGCACAGCTGGTTTTGCGATGCTTTGAGTGAGTTTACCGAGACGAGTTCCTTGCCCACCAGCAAGAATCAAAGCTAACATTTCATTCTTCATTTTCTACTCCTTTTTGGTTTTTACTTGTGACGGTTTTAGTAGGTTTCAAGCGACGTTTGATTTTCCAAACACTTGCTCCCATAGCCGGTAGGGTAAAGGTCAAGGTCTGCTCATAATCTTTCCATAGTCCTTCTTGCGTTTGCACAGTTTGATTATGTTCTTTCCAAACGCCTCCCCACTCTTCTAACTCAGTATTCCAGACTTCTTCGTAAATCCCTGCAACAGGAAGTCCGATTGTAAAATCTTTTCGTTCAACAGGTGCCATATTAAAGATACAGACTAACATATCATCCTTCTTACCCTTACGGATGAAGGAAAGAACACTCTGGTCTCGATTATCCGCATCAATGATTTCAATACCATCATAGCTGGTATCAATTTCCCACAGACAGCGGTGGTCTTTGTAAAACTGATTTAGCTGAGAAGTGAAATACTTCATCTTAGCATTCATTGGATCTTCTAGATTTGACCATTCCAACTGTTCTTCAGATTTCCATTCTAGGAATTGCCCATATTCACTACCCATGAAGAGCAATTTCTTACCAGGGTGACAAATTTGGTAAGTATAGAGATTGCGCAAGCCTGCGAATTGATTATAACGATCTCCCCACATCTTGTGCATCATACTCTTCTTGCCATGAACCACTTCATCGTGTGAGAATGGTAGGAGATAATTCTCCTTGAAGACGTACATAAAGCTGAAAGTCACCAGGTTAAAGTCGTATTTACGATAAATCGGATCTTCTTCGTAGAATCGGAGGATATCATTCATCCAACCCATATTCCATTTATAGTCAAATCCTAGACCATCTGAATCCTTAGTGTCAGTAATCTGAGTAGCTGATGAACTTTCCTCAGCTATCATCATAACGTCTGGATGAACTAGTTTAATCACATCATTCAAGCGTTGAAGGAAATAATAACCTTCATAGTTGAGATTGCCACCATCTTTATTAGGAGTCCATGGAGCATCATCGTAGTCAAGATAGAGCATGTTGCTAACCGCATCCACGCGAATACCATCTAAATGATAAAAATCAATCCAGAACTTAATACTAGAGATCAAGAAAGACTGGACTTCATTCTTTCCAAGGTCAAAATTAAGTGCTCCCCAACCGTAGTTATGAGCCTTATTATGGTCTTGGTATTCAAAAGTCGGTGTTCCATCATAATAAGCCAAGGCATCATCATTAATAGTAAAGTGACCAGGTACCCAGTCTACGATAACGCCTATATTGTTTAAGTGACATTCCTCAACAAAATCTTGAAACTCTTCAGGACGACCATAGGCATGCTCTAAAGCAAAGTAACCCATAAGCTGATAGCCCCAACTCAAACCTAGTGGGTGAGACATCAGGGGCATAAATTCAATGTGAGTATAATTCATCTCAACCAAGTAAGGAATGAGTTCATCTTTCAATTGAGCAAAACTATAGGGACTGCCATCCGGATTTCTCTTCCAAGACCCAGCATGAGCCTCGTAAATATTGACAGGACGCTCTTCAAAGCTCAAGCGTTTTCTACGGGCTAGCCAGAGACCATCCTTCCATTTTTTCTCTGGGATTTCTGTTAAAATAGCCCCAGTACCCGGACGTGCCTCATACCTTACAGCCAAAGGATCAATTTTCATCAGCTGATGACCATTTGCACGTGTGATATGATACTTGTAAATTTGACCTTCATGAGCAGAACTTGTAAAGACTTCCCAGACTCCAAATTCATTCCGTTCCATCAGAATTTGATTTTCAACCCAATTGGTGAAATCCCCTACCAAGTGAACAGCCTGAGCATTGGGTGCCCATACACGAAAAGTGTAGCCATACACACCATTTTTTTCTTCCCTATGAGCTCCCAGATAGTGCTGGAGGTGAAAATTTTCACCTGTCATAAAGGTTTTTAAAGCATTATTCTTATCCATACACCCTCCTAATTCTGTAAGCGTTTTCTATAGATTTATTATACTACCTTTTTAGGGAAGATTCAAGTAAATTACGGAATTTGCAAAAAAATCTTTTGAAAGTCTTCAACAAATTCACTGATGTGTTCACTTGTAAATCAAGAAATTTTCAGAAACGCTTTGAAAACGAATTGTTTTTTTATAATACTATCATAAAGTTCGTTATTTAGCTAACAAAAATATAATTTTAAGTAAAAAAATAAATCAGGAAACGAATCTCCTGATTTTATTGATAGATAAAGCGCCACAAATGAATTTAAATTGTAAATCTATTCTACAAAACTTTAAAGACGCTGGCACTGACGCCACCAACCATGTCTTTATCACTTAAATGGCTATTGGTCAACAACAGTTCTAGATTTCCAGCATTTTCAAACTGGAAGTCTTGCCCTTTAGCATTAAAGACAACCAATAGGTGTTCTTCCCCATGAATCTCATAGACAATCCAACCGCTATGTTCGCGGGCTGAATGAACAAAGACATGATGGTAAATGTCATCATAAGTAGGGTAAGAAAAGGCACTGCTTTCTGTCTTCAATCGAATTATCTGACGAATAAACTCAATACTGTCTTGACGCTCATTAAGCAAGTCCCAGTTCACTTGATTCACGCTGTCAGGAGCATTATAGCTATTCATAGCACGCTCTCTATCATCATGGGTCAGCTCACCATTTTCACCAGTCGCAACTAGTTTGGTACGACCAAATTCTTGACCGATTTCCATAAAGGCCATCCCTTGCATGAGTAGGTTCATAGCTGTGGCAGTTTCGACCTTGCGCATGATTTGCTCTGAACTTTGGTCTGGATGTAGGGTTGCCAACAAATCGTGAAGATTGTAATTGTCATGGGCTTCTACATAGTTAAGCACCTGATTTGGATGTGTATAGGTTCCTAATTCACGACTGCCTAGGATTGCTTTGGCTAGAATTGGCTCTGTAGCAGCACCGCTGACAAAACCTGACTTGATAGCACCATAAACTTCTCCACCTTTTACAGCATCACGCTGATTGTCATTAAAGAAACCAATATTTGGCATCTGGTAGGCATTGTCTTTCTTGGCCTTATCATAAGGAGCAAGACCTGTTCCCATATCCCAACCTTCTCCATAGAGGATAATGTTAGGGTCGATTTCATCCAAACTCTGACGAATCATCTGCATGGTCTTGACATCATGAATCCCCATCAAATCAAAACGGAAGCCGTCGATATTGTATTCCTGCACCCAGTATAGGAGAGAATCAATCATATATTTGCGGAACATTTCGTGTTCACTGGCTGTCTCATTTCCGACACCCGTTCCATTTTGGAAGGTACCGTCTGGATTCATACGATAATAGTAATCAGGGACAGTTGTTTGGAAAGGTGCATCAACAACTGAGAAGGTATGGTTATAAACCACATCCATAATGACACCAATACCCGCATCATGATAGGCTTGAACCATGGTCTTCAAATCACGAATGACCTGTGCTGGATCCTCTGGATTAGTTGAAAGGCTCGTTTCTGGTGCGTTATAGTTTTGTGGGTCATAACCCCAGTTGTAGGTTACATTCCCATCTGCATCATACTCTTTATGACGGTCTGCAATTGGTTGCAATTGAACATAATTATATCCCAGCTTCTTGATGTAATCAAAAGCAGTTGACTGACCGTACTGGTTAACCGTTCCAGTCTGGGCAGCACCCAAGAAAGTTCCTCTAAGATGTTCATCTACACCTGATGTCGGTGATTTAGTCAAATCACGAATGTGCATTTCACAAATAACTGCCTTACATGGATTTGTCAAACGCCAAGTAGCATCAGAACCGTGCTTGACCTCAAAGTTTGCAACTTGCTTTTCTTCAAAGCTCAGAATAGCTGAACGTTTGCCATCAGGACTGGTTGCAATAGTGTATGGGTCGCGAGTAAGACTTTGGTGATGAGGGAATTGGACCTGATACTGATAAGCCTTACCAGTCAAATTTTCCTCAACATCCAAACTCCAGACACCGATTGTATTATCCTTATGATTATAAGAGTAGCTATTGCCTCTTTCCATATCAAATGTTTTCCAAACAGGTGCATCATTAGTAGCTGATTCATAAACAACAACCTGCACTTCTGTAGCTGTAGGAGCCCAAAGGGCAAAATTAGCCTGATTGTCCTCTACACGGCACCCCAATTCCCCTTGGTAACCCCAATGATGGTCAAAACTGGCACTGTTAATAGCCTTATCAAAGGCAAATGGATTTTGATTTTTATAGAAAGGACTTGCAATAGCAGGATTTTCAGAATAATAAATCCTATCATCACCTTCCAAAATCCAGACCTCTGTTAAAAGAGGGTAGTGATTGAAACGGATTGCATATTCTTTACTGGTTTGTCCTGTATGAACCACAAAATTCAAGCTTTCTAGGGGATGAGCGCTTGGATGTTCAAAACTAAATAAGGCACCAAAATAATCTTCTTTGTAGGTCAGCAAATCGATTCGCTGGTCTTGACTTTTTACAAAAGAGCAAGTGTCGTATTCACCATTCTTGCGATGGTAATGAATGCGCATAGGGTAGTTATACATTTTTTATTTTTCCTTTTAATTCTTATTTTCTTTCTATTTCATTAATAAATTCTTGACCGACTTTGTCACGACTAACAAACATTGTCAAACTGTCCAAACTCTGTTTTTAAACGATCATTACAGACTTTCTAGCCAAGCTTCGTCTCGAACCTCAATACCAAGTTCTTGTGCTTTTTGCAGTTTGCTTCCAGCATCTGCACCAGCCACGACGAGGTCGGTCTTTTTAGAAACGCTGCCTGTTACTTTGGCACCCAGACTTTCGAGTTTACTTTTAGCTTCTGAGCGCTTGAGACGTTCCAATTTCCCAGTCAATACCACTGTCAAACCTGACAAGACTGCATCCGCTACTACCGTCTGTCCTTTATAGTCCAGATTGACTCCAGATTCTTTTAATTCTCTGAGGAGAATTTCAGAGCCCTCAGTCGCAAAGTAAGTCTGAAGACTTTTGGCAATCACGCCACCTAGACTTTCAATACTAGCCACTTCCTCTGGATCTGCCTGAGCCAGATTTTCAATCGAATGGAAATGTTGGAGTAACAGCTGACTGGCCTTACTTCCGACATGGCGAATTCCCAAACCAAACAAGAGCTTTTCAGCAGAATTTTCCTTAGATGCTTGGATGGCCTGATACAGTTTAGCAGCAGACTTTTCCTTAACCCCCTCTAAAAGGAGGAAATCTTCTTCTTTCAAACGGTAAATATCCGCCACATCCTTGACTAAATTAGCAGCGAAAAGCTTCTCAACAATAGATGGACCAAGTCCTGTAATATTCATAGTATCTCGAGAAGCAAAGTGAATCAAACCTTCCATAATTTGGGCAGGGCAACGTGGATTGATACAACGGAGAGCCACCTCATCTTCAAAATGAAGCAAGTGACTGTCACAACTTGGGCAATGTGATGGAATATCTAGTTTTTCTTCAGAAAGACGTTTAGACTCTACCACACGCAAAACAGCAGGGATGATGTCACCAGCCTTATAAACGATAACCGTATCGTCTTTGCGGATATCTTTTTCAGCAATATAATCCACATTGTGCAGGGTCGCACGGCTAACAGTCGTACCAGCTAGTTGTACTGGTGTGAGATTTGCAGTTGGCGTGACAACTCCAGTACGACCTACTGTCCAATCAACTGATAAGAGTTTAGCTTCTTTTTCCTCAGCAGGAAACTTGTAGGCTACTGCCCACTTTGGAGCCTTGACGGTAAAACCGAGTTCTTCTTGGCTTGCTAAATCATTGACCTTGATCACCACCCCATCGATATCATAAGGCAGATTCTCCCGTTCCTCTCCTACTTCTTGGATAAAATTCCAGATTTCATCTATATTTTCAGCCAAGATTCGCTTAGGATTGACCACAAAACCAAGCTGTTCTAGGTGCTTCAAAACCTTTTCTTGACTATCACGAGTTGAAGGGCTGGCTTCTTGATAGAGGAAAGTCGCAAGATTGCGCGTGGCAACTACTGCTGTATCCAACTGTCGCAGAGTGCCTGCTGCCGCATTACGAGGATTGGCAAATTCAGGCTCTCCATTTTCTTGGCGAGCTTGGTTAACCTGGTCAAAAGAAGCGCGTGGCATATAACATTCCCCACGAACCGTGATATCTAGTTCTTCTGGCAAGGTCAAAGGAATGTCCTTAACACGCTTAAGATTTTCTGTTATATTCTCCCCAACAGAACCATCACCACGTGTTGCCCCAGCAACCAAAATCCCCTTTTCATAAGTAAGCGAGATAGACAAGCCATCGATTTTCAGCTCACAAATATAGGTTGGATGAACCACTTCCTTACGAACACGCGCGTCAAAAGCTTCAAGCTCCTCACGTGAAAAAGCATCCTGCAAACTATAAAGAGGATACTGATGACTGTATTTTTCAAAACCATCTAAAACCTTGCCACCAACACGATGGGTAGGACTGTCTGCTAGCACTTGATCTGGATAGGCAGTTTCTAACTCAACCAACTCTCGGTAAAGGCGATCATACTCACTGTCTGAAACCGAGGGATTATCGCTGGTATAGTACTCAGTCGCATAGCGATTGAGCAAGGCGACCAACTCATTCATTCTTTTATTCATAAAACTATTTTACCATAAATTAAGCCCTTCTCACAAACGAGAAGGGCGGAAAAAACACTTAGATTGGAATTATTTTTGAAGTCCAAGCAAACTTATGTCTCTTTTTCAAAATGAGTTCGTACATAGCCTAGAGCTAAGAAGGATAAGGCGACAACTCCAAGTCCAATAATCAAGAAAGAATAAAGATGGACACTTGGAAGAAAGGTCATCAAACCTTTCGCAATCGGCATAAAGAGAATTGCCAGTGTAAAAATGGTACTCAATACCCTACCCAAATATTCTCCATCAATCTTGGTCTGTACCTGTGTAAAGAAGTGAATATTAAAAATCGTCATAAAGAGTTCACAAACGAAATTTCCTAAAAAAGTAAGATAGGATGGGAGAGTAAATCCCATTATCATCACTCCAAGTCCAGTCAGAGCCAATAAAAACAGAAGCATTTCCATACTAGCTTTAATCTTACTAGCTAACAGAGCCCCAACAATAGATCCGATAGCACCCATTGTTAAAATAGTGGCATAGGCACCTTGAACTCCATAAAGCTGATTTGAAAAGGGAAGGAGATAATTAAAGGCTGCGAAGAAAAAATTGACACTTGAAGCCATGACTAACAAAAAGAAGATTTCCTTTTGCTTCACAATATAGTGAACTCCCTCCTTAATATCAGAAATAATAACTTTAAATGTGAGTTTCTTCTCACCCAAAGCCTTCTCTTCTTTCTTTGGAAGCAAGGCTACCAAACCAAAAGCGAGAAAAAAACTAAGGGCATCTAATACCAAGGTAATGCGAAGACTTGCGAATTGTAAAACCAGAAAAGAGAGTACAGGGGAACTCACACTGACAACCTGCAAGACCAACTCCAAACGAGAATTATAGAGGACCAGTTCATCCTTCTCTACCAATTCTGTGATAATGGCCTTATTTGCAGGTCTAGAAAAGGCAAAGGCAATCGCCTGCACAATATTAGCCCCAATCAAAGCTCCAATCATCCAACTGTCATTCCTTATAAAAGAAATAGCCAGACAAAGAATCCCACAAACAAGATCTGCCGCCATTAAAATCTTACGACGAGAAAAACGGTCTGAAATGACTCCGCCAAAGGGATTTACGAGAATAGATGTGACGAGTTCAGAAATCTGATACATTCCTAAAACTGTCTGTCCGATAGTCCCCATGGAAGCCAACCAGACACTATTTCCATAATCATATAGCATATTCCCTATCTTGTTAACAGCTCCACGGCTAATCAACTGTACGGCATAGCGATTCATATAAAAACTCCTCTCAAATTTTGAAACTATTGTATCAAAACCGAAAGGAGCTTTTTCATTTTTCCCTTATTTGGGAAAATTAATCTTTGACAAATTTTTCGTAGTGTTCCTGATAGTAGGCTACTTGCTCAGGAAGACCTAACACATCAAAAATATGCATGGCCTCTTGCATCTGCTTACAACCTTCTTTACACTGTCCTTTTTGGTACAAGGCAAAACCTTTTAAATAATGGAAAACATTACGCTCATAAAGCTTAATACCTTTACCAATAATCTTCTCTGTATAAGTCTCAAAATAGCTTGCATTATCAAAAGAAGCATGCTCTAAACAATGCTGGTAACAATTGAGGGCCAAAATCAAAACCAATCTCTTATGGCGACCAATCTCTTGGTAAAATTCCTCCCTCTCTATAACTTCCCTACCAATCCGAGTGACATAGTCTACATCGTAGAAACTATAGAGGTTCCCGAAAAGAATCAACTCATACATGGTCCATTCTTCTGTTTTAAAGAGATAATCTGCTACCTTATCTAAATCATCCTGCTTCATATCATAACTCGAATCTCTTTGACAAATCAGACCTTGTAGCAAAATCCAGTTCAACTCAAAATAAAGGGGAGTCGCCGAACTCTTAGCCTTTTCAAGTTGTTCACTTTGAAGCTTTTGAAAACCTGCAATATCATTTGAGTAGTAAAGTGGCACAATTTGTCCCATCATAGCAACATGTTCATGATTATGAAAATTCCTTGCCTTATCCATGAAATTTTCGATTGTTACATGAATGTTATCCAAAATCTCAAAGAAACGTGAGACCGCTAGGTCAGACTCCCCAAGCTCAAAGCGAGATAACTGAGAAGTTGAACAGGACTCTCCTGCCGCCTCCTTTAAGGAATAATTGCCACTTGTCCGAAATTCACGAAATACTTTTCCAAGATGTTCCATCTTTACACCTGCTCTGATAATTCTTCCCACTCAAGCAAGGCTTCTTCCTGACGGTGGCTGATTTTGTCCAGCTCAGCCTGCAATTCCATGAGTTTACCTGCATCGTTTGTTTCCAACATTTGTTCAGAAATGGCTTGGCTTTGACTTTCTAACTCTTCGATTTCAGTTTCTAGACTTTCAATTTGTCTCATAAGTTTTCGAACTTCTTTTTGACTTTCTTTCTGAGCTTGATAGTCATTAACTGGACTTACTTCTTTTGCTTGATTGCTAGTTGAAGCTTCCTCAGTCTGAGTCATTTCTACTTCTGCTTTCTTCTCAACATAGTAGTCGTAATCTCCAAGATAGAGAGTTGAGCCATTTTCAGATAATTCTAGTACATGAGTTGCCACACGATTGATAAAGTAACGGTCATGGCTGACAAAAAGCAAGGTTCCATCAAAGTCAATCAAGGCATTTTCCAACACTTCCTTGCTATCAATATCCAAGTGGTTAGTTGGCTCGTCAAGGATCAGGAAGTTGTTGTTTTCCATAGACAATTTAGCCAAAAGCAAACGAGCTTTCTCGCCACCTGACAACATGCCGACTGATTTTTTAACATCATCTCCTGAGAAAAGGAAGGCACCGAGGCGGTTACGAATTTCAACTTCAGGTGTCAATTTAAAATCATTCCAGAGTTCATCCAGAACAGAATTACTTGGTGTTAGCTTGCTTTGAGTCTGATCATAGTAGCCAACCTCAACATTAGCTCCAAATCGCTTCTCACCCTTGATAAAAGGAATCTGATCCACAATAGACTTGATAAAGGTTGATTTCCCAATACCATTTGGGCCGACGATAGCGACAGCATTCATCTTACGAAGATCTAGGTTGATAGGCTCTGACAATATTTCCCCATCATAGCCAATAGCCGCATTTTCAACAGTCAATACAACATTACCCGACGTTTTTTCAGACTGGAAGGTCATATTGGCTGATTTCTTGCCAGCTTCAGGCTTGTCTAAACGCTCCATTTTTTCCAGTTGTTTACGACGGGATTGGGCACGTTTAGTCGTTGAAGCTCGGACTAGATTGCGGTTGACAAAGTCTTCCAGAGCAGCGATCTCCTTCTGCTGCTTTTCATAGTTTTTTGCTTCAGTAGCTAGCTTCTGCTCTTTCAACTCAACAAAACGAGAGTAATTCCCAACATAACGATCCAAAGAATGCTTGGTCAAATCTAGCGTAATCGTCGCAACCTTGTCCAAGAAATAACGGTCATGGCTGACGATAATAAGGGCACCGCTATAATTTACCAAGTAATTCTCTAGCCAGGCAATGGTTTCAATATCCAAGTGGTTGGTTGGCTCGTCCAAGACCAAGAGATTTGGCTTTTCAAGAAGCATTTTAGCTAGCGCCAGACGTGTGTTCTGGCCACCAGAAAGCTCGGCAATTTTCATCTGCCACATAGATTCGTCAAACTTGAATCCATTTAAAATTGCTCGAATATCTGCTTCATAGGTAAAGCCGCCTGCTTGACGGAAATTCTCAGATAAGCGGTCGTAATCTGACATCAGTTTATCCAAATCATCACCAGACTTTTCACCCATCTCCAACTCCATCTGACGAAGTTGTTTCTCGGTTCGACGCAGGTCATCAAAGACATGAAGCATCTCATCGTAGATGGTATTTTCAGACTCAAAACGGCTATCTTGGGCTAGGTAAGACAGAGAAATATCTTTTTTCTTATTGATTTCTCCACTAGTTGGCTCCTCTTCTCCAACCAAAATCTTCAAAAGAGTGGACTTTCCTGCCCCATTTCTTCCAACCAGAGCAATCCGATCGCGTTCATCTACCTGCAAATTGATATTATCAAAAAGAACCTCTCCTGCAAAAGAACGTTCAATTTTATTAGCTTGTAAAATAATCATACAAGTAGTATAGCATGTTTCCCTAAGGCATTCAAGACTTGATAAACAGGCATATGTCACTACTTTTCTGAAAATTATGCTACCGTTTTACTAAAACGCTAAAAAGTGCTATAATGTGAACGGTTAAAACAATTTACAAAAAGGAGAATTTCAATGTCTTACCAAGAAAATTACCAGAAATGGGTTGATTTTGCGGAGCTTCCTGACTACCTTCGTCAAGATTTGGAAAATATGGACGAAAAAACAAAGGAAGATGCCTTCTATACAAATCTTGAATTTGGTACTGCAGGTATGCGTGGCCTGATTGGTGCTGGTACAAACCGCATCAACATCTACGTTGTTCGCCAAGCAACTGAAGGATTGGCTCGTTTGATTGAGTCAAAAGGTG
>NZ_CAJZDT010000023.1:0-19183 GCF_915066115.1 uncultured Streptococcus sp.
TCCTACTCCTTATTCTTATCAGAAAATCTAATTAGAATTAGTCTTCTTTTTTCTTACGAGCAACAAGCCCAAATCCGCTCAAGACACCTAAAAGTCCAAGTGCTGCTAGGCTAGCATGGTCTTCTGTACCAGTATTAGGAAGTTCAGCTTGTCCTTTAGCTTCTGATGGAGCTACTGGAGCTTGTGGTGCTTTACCATTTACTGGTGCTGATGGCATCGTTGGAGTTGCTGGGTTAGCCGGTGTTGTTGGGTTAGTTGGATTAGCCGGAGCAACCGGTGTTGCTGGGTTAGCTGGGGCAGCTGGGGTTGCTGGGTTAGCCGGTGTTGTTGGTTGACTTGGGTCTGTCGGTTTCACCGGACTTGTTGGGTTTGTTGAAGGTGTTGATGGAGAACCTGGTTGAGATGGAGTGAGTGAGCCTCCATTTGTAGTACCTTCTTTGACTTCTTTATAAACGTAAGTTACTTCTGTTGTTCCTTCTGTTACTTTACCATTTTCATCGCCTTTAGTTGAAGTTGGTACTAATACGTATAGTTTTCCATCTTTAGTAGTGATTGTAGCTGGTTTGTTGTCACTTGTGTCATATGCTGAGCTTACTGATCCGTCTGTAGTATCTTTAACGTCTTCTGCGATTGTGTTACCCGCTTCGTCTACATAATGAACGACGACGTTTCCTTTTACTTCTTTGTACACATATGTTACTTCTGTTGTTTTACCTGCTTCAACACTTCCGTTTTCGTTACCTTTAGTTGATGCTGGTACTAATTCGTATACTTTTCCTTCTGGAGTTGTAATACGAGTTGGTTTCATATCGTTATCAGTAGTGTTGTACGCAACACCGGGTTTACCGTCTTTAGTATCAACAGCGTCAGTTTGGATTGTGTTTCCAGCTTCGTCTACATAATGAACTACTACTTGTCCTGCTTTTTCGTAAACGTAAGTTACTTCAGTTTTACCTTCTACTACGTCTCCTGTTTCAGGTTTAGAATCGTCTTTAACAGCTTTTTCTGTTAAGTAATATTTAACAGCATCTTTTTCGATTGTTGCTGGTTTATTGTCAGTTGTATCGTATTTAGCGTTTAGAGAAGCACCTTTAGTATCTTCTTTATCTTCAGCAATGACGTTACCTTCTGTGTCAACGTAGTGAACTACTACATCTCCAGTTACTTCTTTATAAACGTAAGTTACTTCTGTAGTTCCTTCTGTTACTTTACCGTTCTCATCACCTTTAGTTGATGTTGGTACTAATACGTATAGTTTCCCATCTTTTGTAGTGATTGTTGCTGGTTTGTTGTCAGTTGTGTCATATGCTGAGCTTACAGATCCGTCAGTCGTATCTTTAACATCTTCAGCGATTGTGTTACCCGCTTCATCAGTGTAGTGAACGACTACGTTTCCTTTAACTTCTTTGTAGACATAAGTTACTTCTGTAGTCTTACCTGCTTCAACATCACCAGTTTCGCTACCTTTAGTTGATGCTGGTACAAGTTCGTATACTTTGCCTTCTGGAGTTGTGATACGAGCTGGTTTCATGTCGTTATCAGAAGTATCGTATTTAGCTCCTGGTTTACCATCTTTTGTATCAACAGCATCTGTTTGAAGTGTATTTCCAGCTTCGTCTACATAGTGAACGACTACGTTTCCTGCTTTTTCATATACATAAGTGATTTCTGTAGTACCTTCTACAACAGCACCGTTTTCTGGTTTAGAACCGTCTTTCAATTCTTTAGCTGTCAAGTAGTAAACAGTACCATCTTTTTCAAGTTTAGCTGGTTTGTTGTCAGTTGTATCGTATTTATCACTTAGTGATCCATTTTCAACATCTTTCGTATCTTCAGCAAGTGTATTTCCTTCTGTATCAACGTAATGAACGACTACATTACCAGTGATTTCTTTGTAGACGTAAGTTACTTCTGTAGTTTCTCCAGCTTTAACTTTACCTGTTTCATCACCTTTAGTTGATTGAGGGATTAATTCGTAGACTTTTCCTTCTGCAGTTGTGATACGGTTTGGTTTCATATCATTATCAGCAGTGTTGTAGTCAGCGTTTGGTTTACCGTCTTTTGTATCAACAGCGTCCGCTTGGATAGTATTACCTTTTTCGTCAGTGTAGTGAACGACTACTTGTCCTGCTTTTTCGTAAACGTAAGTTACTTCAGTTTTACCTTCAACTACGTCTCCGTTTTCTGGTTTAGAATCGTCTTTAACAGCTTTTTCTGTTAAGTAGTAAACAGTTCCGTCTTTTTCGATTTTCTCTGGTTTGTTGTCAGTTGTGTCGTATTTAGCGTTTAGAGAAGCACCTTTCGTATCTTCTTTATCTTCCGCAATTACGTTACCTTCTGTATCAACGTAGTGAACGACTACATCACCAGTTACTTCTTTATAAACATAGGTTACTTCTGTAGTTCCTTCTGTTACTTTACCGTTTTCAGCACCTTTAGTTGATGCTGGTACTAATTGGTAAACTTTGCCTTCTGCAGTTGTGATACGTTCTGGTTTCATTCCGTTGTCAGAAGTGTCATATGGTGTACTAATTGATCCATCTGTTGTATCTTTAGCATCTTCAGCAATTTTGTTTCCTGCTTCATCTGTATAGTGAACAACAACATTACCTTTAACTTCTTTATAAACGTAGGTTACTTCTTTAGTTTGACCTGATTCTACAGTACCTGTTTCATCACCTTTAGTTGAATCTTTGACCAATTCGTATACTTTTCCTTCTGCAGTTGTGATACGGTTTGGTTTCATTCCGTTGTCTGCAGTGTTGTATTCAGAACCTGGTTTTCCATTGTCAGTGTCTTTTGCACCTGAAGCAATGTCTTTACCATCTGCAGTTCCTGTTAATGGAGTTCCGTCTTCTGTTTGGTAATTAACGATTACTGATCCAGCTTTTTCATAAACGTAAGTTACTTCAGTTTTACCTTCTACTACGTTTCCAGTTTCTGGTTTAGAACCATCTTTAAGACCAGCTTTTGTAATGTAGTAAACAGTTCCGTCTTCTGCAGTGATTTTTTCTGGTTTGTTGTCAACAGCAGTGTCATATTTTTCACTTAGAGATGCACCTTTAAGATCATCTTTATCAGCTGCGATAGTGTTACCTTCTGTATCAACATAGTGAACGACTACGTCACCAGTAACTTCTTTATAAACGTAGGTTACTTCTTTAGTTTGTCCAGCTTCTACTGTACCTGTTTCTCCAGCACCTTTAGTTGCTGTTGGGACAAGTTCGTATACTTTTCCTTCTGCAGTTGTGATACGGTTTGGTTTCATTCCATTGTCAGAAGTGTCATATGCTGATCCTGGACGTCCGTCTACAGTGTCTTTTGCACCTGAAGCTACGTTAGCACCTGCTGCATCAACACCTACTATTGGAGTTCCATCTTCTGTTTGGTAGTTAACTACTACTTGTCCTGCTTTTTCATAAACATAAGTTACTTCAGTAGTACCTTCTACTACGTCTCCAGTTTCTTTAGAACCGTCTTTAAGAGCTTTAGCTGTTAGGTAATATTTAACACCGTCTTTAGTGATTTCATCTTTTTTGTGGTCAGTTGTATCGTATTTAACGTTTAGAGAAGCATCTGTTTCGTCTTTTTCGTCTTCAGCGATTACGTTACCTTCAGTATCTTCATACTTAACGACTACATTACCTTTTACTTCTTTATAAACGTATGTTACTTCTTTCGTTTCACCTGCAACAACTTTACCAGTTTCTTCACCTTTAGTTGCTGTTGGTACTAATTCGTATACTTTACCTTCTGCAGTTGTAATACGGTTTGGTTTCATTCCGTTGTCTGCAGTGTTGTAGTCAGTTCCTGCTTTAGCGTCTGTAGTGTCTTTAGCACCTGAAGCTACATTTGCACCATCTGCAGTACCTGTTAATGGAGTTCCGTCTTCTGTTTGGTAGTTAACGATTACTGATCCAGCTTTTTCGTAAACGTAAGTTACTGTAGTTGTTCCTTCTACTACGTCTCCAGTAGCTGGTTTAGAACCATCTTTCAGTTCTTTAGCTGTTAAGTAATATTTAACACCATCTTTCTCGATAGATTCTTTTTTGTGGTCAGCTGTATCGTATTTAACATTTAGAGAAGCATCTGTTTCATCTTTTTCGTCATCAGCAAGTGTGTTACCTTCAGTATCTTCATACTTAACGACAACATTACCTTTAACTTCTTTGTAAACGTAGGTTACTTCTTTAGTTGTTCCTGATTCAACCTCACCTGTTTCTTCACCTTCAGTTAAGTCTGGAACTAATTCGTATACTTTGCCTTCTGCAGTTTTAATACGAGTTGGTTTCATTCCATTGTCTGCAGTGTTATAAGCTGTACCTGGTTTACCATTATCAATGTCTTTTGCACCTGATTCTACAGTTTTACCAGCTCCATCTTCGTCTACTACTGTTCCTGCAAGTGGAGTTCCATCTTCTGTTTTGTAGTTAACGATTACTGATCCAGCTTTTTCATAGATGTAAGTTACTTTTGTAACACCTTCTACTACTGTTCCTGTTTCAGCTGGTGATGTAGTTTCTGTACCATTTACAGATGTCATTGTGTTTGCTTCGTTTAGGTAGTAAACATTTCCTTGTGCATCTGTAAGTTTTTGAGGTTTTTCAGTTTCATTTTCTTTAGTGTTGTAAGGTACGTTTTTAGAAGCTGTAGTACTACTTACAATTACATCATTTCCATCAGCATCAACATAGTATTTCTCAGTTACTACTTCAGCTACTGTTTCAGGAGTATCAGTGTAAGGAGCTTTTAATTCTGTTCCGTCTTCTGTTTGGTAGTTAACGACTACAGAACCTTTTTTCTCTACTTCACGAGTTTTTTCTTCTGCATAAGTGTAAGTGATTGTTGTAGTACCACTTGCTAAACGGTACGCACGAAGTGGCGTGATTTCATCACGATAAGAGTACTCTTCAACTTCCGGCGAAGGATCAGAAAATTTCATAAGAAAATTAGGACTATCTTCTAAAGTACTTGTTTCTTGATCAGTAACGCTTGCTATATCAGCTGTTATATCACTTGTAGGTCTTCCTTTATCATCAACTTGATCTCCCTTATCAGCACTAATCGCCAGAGGACCATCAGTTTTTGCCGCCATCCCTAAAGTAATATATCGTTTGAAATTAAGGAGGTTATCTTCAAATCCTTTTTCTTGAAGATATGCAAGATAGTTTTTTACAAGAGTTTTGTTTGCTTCTCCTGTTAAAGTATCTGGAGCCGCTTTAAAGTTTTGTACCATTGCATATGTTCTATTTAAAGTAGCCCCAGTTCCATCTTTATCATCTGCTACATTATCACTAGATGACAATTGTATCTGTGCTGTTAAAGAGAAACTCTCAGTTTTAGCTGTTACATAGGTATTTTTCTCAAGGACGAAAACATAATCTCCTTCTTTGATTCCTCCATCAGCCGTTACGTTCGCTGAATTGAAGTTTTTTGCTGTTGCTTCTCCAGCTTTGAAAGCTTCTATCATCTTAGCATCAGAAGTGATTGCACCTGAATCAGCTTGTACATATTTACCATATGTTCCTTTTCCAGTTTGTTCAACAATCCAAGCTTTTCCACCTGCTTTTACTGTATCGTAAGTGATTTTCCCTTCTGCATTACTTAATCCTTCTGGAGTAAGTTTCGCAGTTACATCACCTAGAGTTGTATCAGAGTATACTCCTCCACCGTTTCCAGTAGTTTCAACTTTAGGTTCTCCGATTAAGTGGTAAGTTTTCCCATCTTTTTCGATAGTTTCTTTCTTACCATTTTCTTTAGCGTCGTTTAGGTCGCTATCTTCTGCATCACCACCTGTAGTTCCTTTGAAAACTTCTCCTGATTTACCGTATACATCGTATGTTGTTTCGATTGTTTTATCAGCACCAGAATTTTGGTTTTTATTTTCTTCTAGAACAGTATTACCTTCAGCAGTTACGTATTTGTAATCTACTTTTCCTGTTTTAGTAATTGTATTTGTTCCCTCTGCAGTTGGATCAGTTGAAAATGCCCTACCTGCATCTGGGTTCTCAATATTAGCTGTATCTACAATTACTGACCCCTTATCATTTGAGATCGTTGTTGTGTTGTCGCTGTTTTCTGTCATCGCTGCTTCTGCAATATGGGGTTGTCCTGCCATTGCAAGGGCTGCACCGACAATCAGACCGACTGTACCGATTTTGACTGAGTCTGAACGACCGTCTTTAAACTTACGAATGGAAAATTTTTCTTTTTTATTTATAAACATCTTCATCATCCTTTTTTTATTGTATAATTTTTATTTTTAAGCTGTTATTATGCTAATACTTGCTTGAAAACTTCAAAATTAGACACTTAATTTTAACACTTTAAAACCTCTTATACAAGGAATTTGAATACTTTTTGATCATTCAAACTATAGTTTTTTGCTATATTTATATATAAAAAATCCATATAGCGTATGGATTTACATATTTTAAAATATACATTTATGCTACCAGCCAAGTGAAACCCTTTCAAACTGACAACCCAAGCGTCGCAATTCTTTTTGACGGTCCTCATAGTAGGGGAGGGAAATGCCTGTAATGGTCACATGGGGAAGGTCTTTCAAGTGGAGGCTGACTGATGAGGTAAAATGATAGACATGAACGAACTCGTATTCTTGAAAGAGTTGGGCTAGAACATCTTCAAAGATCAACTCCGTCTCCAAGTAGGTCACATCAGGGATAGTGAAGGTTTCCTTGGGATGGGGTAGATAGAGGTCAATGGCCAAGGTCTTGGCATAGGTACTGATAAAGCGGATGGAGATCTGATCGTCCTCTTCAGAGAACTTTTGCCCCAGCAGAACCTTGACTGTCTTGCCATTTGAAACAGGAGCTTGAGGCAGGTTAAAAAAATGCTCCAGATAAACTAGCTTTTCTCTAGCCACGACATGGTAGTCGCTGCGATAGAGAGTATAGTGCTTTTCCGTCCGCTCAATCAAGTCATCTCTGGTCAAGTCCAAAGAGCCCACCTGACTGGGTTGAAGGGGCCAAGCATACATACCCAAGGGATAAATATCCGCATAGCCATCATCGAAACTCATGAGGTGCTGGTAATTTGAACTAGCAACCAAGTTCAGAATCAAGCTATTGTCAAAACTAGCATAAAAGATAGTGTCATAGTCTCCCGCCAGCTCCTGACAAATCTGAGCCAAGTCCTCTGTCGTTTGAGGATAATGAACATGGTCAAAATCCTTGGCATAATGCTCCTGACGGGCATTTTTGACAGGACTGACATAAAGGCTGACAAAGTCCTGATTAGGATAGAGTCTCTTGATATGCTGGGCAATCTTGGCCTGCAAGGGCGTTGTGGCAATGATGAGGTGTTTCATCTCTTTGATTCTCCTAGGTGGTGATGTTGCAGCAAGGTCTCAACGACTTCAAAGTCCAAGGCATCGTCGATATCATAAGAATAGAGTTTGGGCATTTCATATGCTACTGTCTTATCCGTGTAAAAGGTCTCATCTCGTAGGTAAAGGTCCTTGCGAGAAATCCAGATACTACCATTGGGATAGTAATAGATAGGCTCTTTTTGCCGAGCATAGTGCTTGGAAACCTGAGGCGGACGGATAAAAGCTGACTCCCCTAGCTGCAAGAAAAGACTGCGACTCTTGTCCGCCTTAACACAGGAAATCAGATGGTCAGCGCCAGACTGACAGTAGAGTTGATAGGACTCGATGAGATGCTCTACTTCTCTCAGGGGCGAAGTCACCTGTAGATTCACAAAGACCTGCTCTTCCTCAAAGGGCTGTAAAAAGTCGCGTAAGGTTTCTAAGCTAGAGGTTGTTGATAGGGCCAATTCTTTTGGTCTGTGGACACAACGAATCTCTGGATAGGCTTGACGACAGAGTTCTAGATAGGCTAGTGAGTCTGATGAGACCCAGATATCACTAAATAGCTTGGAGGCTAGAGCGACTTCTATGGTATAGAAAACCAAGGGTTTGCCTGCAAGCGGTTTGATATTTTTATCTACTAAGCCGCGTGAACCCGAACGGATCAAAATGACGGCTATGGGTTTAGATGTTGCTTTCATATAGTCTTCCTAGAAATGAGATAAAAAGAGCAGATAAAGTAGTAATGATGCTATTTAACCAAGGATTGGGGTTGGCAAAAAGGCCACTGTAATGATAGAGAACCAAGGCTCCTAGACTAAAGACCAGATAGATTTTGGCTAACTGTAAGTTCGGTCTTTTGAGGAGTAAAACCAAGAGGTACAATCCACCTATCACACCTAGTGTCAGACCCATAAAGCCGTTAATCCATTCGTAGATAGAGTAGATTTCTGCATTCATGAGCAAGAGACAGAGGAGCCAGGACAGGCCTGCTATGACAAAGGATAGGAGGCTTGGCGACCAGCGCAGCTTTGACCAAGCAAAATCCAACTTCAAGCAGGTCACGATTGCATTCATACTGGACGAAACCGTGGATTGACCCGCTGCCAAGAGAGCCAGCATGATGAAACTGCCAAACCAAGGTGCCAGACCTTCCCGAGCGTAAGCAATGAGAACAGGATTGGTCGATGTGGTAGCAAAATTTTCCTGACGAATCAAGCAGCCAATCAGATACAGTAAACTAGCAATCCCAAAGGACAAGAGGCCCTGTAGCCATAAGATTTTTCCAATCTTCTGGCGCCCCATTTTGCTGTTAAAACGTTGGACGATGTCCTGCGAAGAAACGTAGGAAAATAAACTACTAAAACCAGCTCCTGCAACTAAGATAAAGACCATCCGCCCATCCAAGGTCTCTACAAAGTGAGATAACTGCTGACTGCTATTTAGGACGAGACCTGATTGGGCAATTCTTGGTAGAAAAAGGGCTAGTATAGCCAGCAGGACCAAGCCCTGAAAGAAATCCGTCCACAGGACAACCAAGAGACCTCCTCTTGCTAAATAATAGACCGTCAAGAGAAGGAGTAAGCCCGATAAGACCAGTTGATTGATAGGGATAAAGGGCTCTAGGGCCTGAGACAACAAGTAGGTCACAACTGCTATTCGCCCCAACTGGTAGAGGATAAAAAGACCTGAGGCCAGTGAGCGAATGCCAGACGATTGAAACTTTTCCTCTAAAAGATGATAGGCCGTCTCGTAGTTTCCCTCTTGATAGAGGGGCAAAAAGTAGCGATGAGCTAGTGGAATGGCTAGAAAGATGCCACACTGGGCAAACCAGAGATAGGACCTGCCTGTATAGGCATTCCCAACCAGAGTTAGAAAGGAAATGGGACTGAGCAAGGTCGCAAAGACCGAGAAGGCCAAAACAGTCACAGGAACAGCTTTCTTAACCTGATAATAGTCCTCTTCGCTCCCTTTTTTCCGATAGGCTATCCAGGAAATCAAGCAGAAATACAGCGATAGGGTGACTAGAATTCCCAACATCCTAGAAGTTCCTATCTAATAGTTCTCGGTATATGTGAGCTACTTTTTCCAGAGAATAGCGAGAGGCTAAAGCTAGATTTTTTTCATTCGATAGATAAAAATCAGGCTGTTCCATCTCTTCTATCTTTTGAATCAACTCTGATTTGGTTTTAAACAAGTTGATGGCATTGGACTGGCCAGCATAGAAACGATGGGCAATCTCCACATCTGATAACAAAGCCAGTAAACCTTGATTGAGGGCTTCGACACAGGCATTGGCAAATAACTCTGTGTAACTTGCAGATAAATAACATTGGTGCAGATGATAAGGCACTTCGTCAACGATACCTTTAAAGTGAATGGTTGGTGGCAGGTCGTAGCGATTGCGCAGTTCCTCTAGACGCTCCTCTGTACCACCATAAAAGGTAATTTGGGCCTTGGAGCCACGTTTGTAGAGTTCGATAAAGGATTCAATGACAAATTCAACGTTCTTGCCTTCTCCCATATGACCCACTAAACAATAGTCCAAAACAGGTCCGATTTTTCTTAGCTGACCTACTTTTTCTGTAAACATTGGTGGTAAAAACTTGGTATCATACCCTTGTTTCGCCAAAGTATCAGTCAACACTTCACTGGCAACCAAGTATTTGTTTGTCTTGCGCAGATTGGCTAGGCGTAAGTCTCGCATGATATTTTCATGGACGACTTCATAATAATTTTTATCCGTGTTTTCCATGTAACGCCAGAGGCTGGGTTTGGGAACGATTTGTTGGTCACGGATGAAGAGGTCGGTTTGCTGGGCCCATTTGGCTAAGAACTTAACTAGCAAGTCCTCTTCAGAACGGATTTCTCCCTCAATGCGGTAGATGTATTCTGGGTAAAAGATGGTTACAGGAGAGGGTTCTTTGAAGGGATCGATAAAGCGTCCTTCCAGAGCCAGTTCTCCATTTTCATGATACCAACGAAGTTCCTTTTCCTTGAAATCTTCAAACAAGAAAGGCCCCTTGGTATAGTAATATTTGCCCGAACCATCTCCTAGGGTAACAGAGGCCACAAAGCCATCTTCATTGAGCTCGACCTGATCTCCGTCTGCTAGTGTTAGACTTTCTGGTCTCACTGTCAAGTCAGCATGCCCCATATCTGAAAAGCTATGAGGAACGCAGAGCAATTCTTTTTCTAAAAATCCTAACTTGATCAAGTCTTTCTTCCAGTCAGGACGAAGCTGAGGGCTCGAAACAAGGTGGACATATTCCAAACCCAGATGTCGTGCTATGCGGGCACGATAGGCCTGAGTGCTCTCAAAACCGTAGCGATGGATTTCCTTTGCTGGATGAATGGTGACAATTCTCGACATGCTATACACTCTTTCTCTACTATTTTCTGCTTACAAACGAAAAACCACCCTCACAAAAAGGCGAGGGTAGTTCATCCGTTACAATGCTTGGGGATTTCCTAGCAAGTTCCCCCTCAAAAGGACTTTATGCTATTCTATCACAAAGACTGACCATCTGCAAGATAGACTGGATTAGACAGGATAGCGTGGGGGAGTTTTCTTATTGTTTATAAATCGATTCTCTGAAATCATCTGTGCTACGTAGGTAGGCATTGTAGATTTTTTGTTTTAATAAGTGGACCCAACTTGCAGGAGCGTGGCTTGTCGTACGGTCAATGTTAGCCACATCATTTGCCACTGCTTGATCGATCAGTTCTTGCATTTGAGTAGCTGAACGAATTGTAATCTCCTTGCTGCTGTTTGGTACACCAAGTTCGTACTGAATAGTGATTGGTTTCAACTGGTCTTGCTTACGAATACGTTGATCAAACATATCTTTCTTGAACTCAACCCATGAACCGTATTTGTTAGCAAAGACATTTTTGAAGACGAGGCTATCAGTGATGAGTCCCACATCTTTTCGGAGCCAATCTGAATAGGTAATGTCCCCATTGCGTTTAGCTTCTTCTGCATATTGGTTCGATACATATGGTAAGAAGCCATCTTGGTAACCTTTTTCTGCCAATAATTCGTAGGCTGTCTTTCTAAACATGATATCACCAGGCGCACCCTTTGGATTGCTAAGGGCAGCATAGATCGGTGAGAACATACTGATAAGATGATAGCCATTACGAGCATAGTCACTCTTATCACGGTAAGCCCGACGGTTGATGATATCATTGTCAATCAAGGCATCAAGACTGGTTAGTTTGCTTACTTCAGCATCTGTCAGTGGGCGAACAGAGTTTCCTGCATGCGTTTGTTTATGATACTTGTCCTCAATGTAGAAATTCTCTATTTTTCTAAACCATTTTTTCTTAACATCGTTAGACTTAGTTAAAATGGCATTGGCTTCCATAGCGTCCAAGGTGTACAAGACATCGTACATACCGTGAACATACTCTTGCAAGGCTGTCGCTGATGTAAAGCGACTTGTCGGGTCATAAGTATGCAAGCGAGTTGGTGAATCCTTATCCCCTTTATAAAGGGTATTCAAGACAATAGCATCCTTATCTAGGTTGTCAGCAGATTGTAACAATCCTAGGGCATACAACTCTGCTCCCAATCCTTCACGACGACCTTTTCCTTCAAAGTAAATATGTCCGTCAGAATTGTGAACCATTTCATGAGTATAAACAGATGTTCCGTATTTATCTAACAAGCGGTCGCTGACATAGTGGACCTCTGAACCGTTGGCATAGGCTCCAGCTCCCTTACTTTCCCCATACCACTTACCAGTTGGTCCAAAGAAGTTATAAATCGAATCAATGGTCTTATCAGACAGGGTAGCCCAGTAATACTTGCTGTTGCTATCTTTCATACCAAAACCATCTGAAACCATGACTGAACGGAAGAGTTTTTCTTTGTATTCTGGTGAAAGGAGATGGTACCAGATATCGTAGTGGTCTCGTTGCCATTCAGCCGACTGGTCTACTTTACCACGGACATACTGACGCAGTTCTTCTCCTGACAAGACTGTATTATTGACACGGTCACGGTAACGTTCGTAGCCACCAAAGGCCAAGGTAGAAAGGTTTGAAATCACATAAACATCCTCTTCTGGCAATGTCAATAACGATAGAAGCATATTTTTTAATTTCCAACTTGGTGCCGTAATACGGTCATAGACTCCCAGCGTATAGTTACTATCTGGTGTAGCTGACTCTTGTTTGGCACGCACTTCTGGTATTGCTGACTTACTCTCTACGATATAGGCCTTGGTATTTGTCTTCAACCATTCATTATTGGTTTTGGTTGGTAGGAAGAGTTTTCTGTAAGACTCTAGTAAATCCGTCACTGTCTTGCGACCTTTTGCGGCGGCCAGAGTTGTCTCATAGGCACTTGGATTATTTGATACCTTGAGATTTTCCATACCACTCTGACCTAGGGCAATAATGGTATCCAGGGTTGAGGCTGTGCTATTGCCATCAAAGTCAAACTTATAGGTATTGAGGTCCTTGGTATTGATGTGATCATAGTTGATATTGTACCAGCGATTGAGGTAAGTCAAACCAAGCAAGAAAGCTTCCTTGTTGTTCTTGATTTTCTCGCTGATGTAGGTTGCTACACTATCTCCCATCGTATTGATAGACTTGTCCATGGCTAGCACTTTACGGAGATGTTCGCCGATATTGGATTTAACTTTTTCAAATTCTTTGTCCAAATATAGTGGATCAAGTGAAGCATCTGCCTCAATGCCAAGGACTTTTCTCATTGCTGCCGAGTCATATTCGACCCCTTGCAAATCTGCTAGGACCTGATTGGTCACTTTCGTATAGTCAGATAGAAAAGCCTCTGGCGTAAAGATAAAGTTTTTACCTGCTACGCTATACTCTGCAATTTGTGTATTTTTGAAGTTTTCTTTGTAGGTGACATCCAGATAACTGATTGTATTATCAGCAAAATGCAACATCAGTTTATTGATAGCTGCTTTATTAGCCTGAATATCTGTGATGATGTCATTGTCCTTCATTGGTACAACATCCAGTAGTTCTGTGGTGTAGAGCTTATCCGTAGGATCGACTTGATTTCCATAGTGAACCACTAACTCTTTATTGTAGAAAGGCATCAATTTCTCGATATTGTGATAAGCAACTTTTCGACTAGCTTGGCCTTGGCTTAACTGAGTATAGTCCACACTGCGCTGATTATCCTTGAGTGTTTGACCTGTATCGTCTAGTGTCACTGTCATCCCATAAGACTGGACCTTTTCTCTAGCCTGGTCTTGGGTGATTGGGGTCGCATAGAGATCAGCCTTCTTGTTCTCAACAGCAGTGCTGGCATCTTTGATGTCCGCTCCCTTATATTGGTCTCCTGTGATGCCATAACCATCTCCAGTATTAACCATGCTAACGACATGATGGATACGGCCATTTTGCCATGTAGAGCCAGCTATACCTCCGACACGTGGATAGGTTGTCGTATTGAGGATGGTTCCACTTGCTAGTGCATGAGAGACCAAAGCACCACTTTGAACTTTCCCTACAATACCTCCAGCAAATTGGTCATTGTTGCGGGCATTGCTAGAAATACTTGTATCAACAGCTACCTTATCAATCTTAGCCTTAGTACCAGATAAGAGCCCTGCTATACCTCCCACATAGTAAGGAGAAGCATCCGTATGCTTGGCCTGAATGCTACCTGTAAAGGAACTATTAGTGATTTCTGTATCCTGAGCCTTCGCTACCAAACCTGCAACTGACTTGCTACCTGTCAATTGACCTTCTACAGCTACATTACTAATCTGACTATTAGTAGCTACTTTTGCTAGGCTGGCTGTGTCATCTTGACTCTTAATCGCTACTGCTTTAAGGTCAATATCTTTCACAGTAGCCTTGGTCAAGTTATCAAACAAGGCTGTCTTGAGGTCATAAATCGCAAACGGCTTACCGTCACTCGCACCGATAAGATTACCAGTGAAAGTGCCTGTCACATAGCTGGTTTGTCCCTTAGCTAAGGACACTTCATCAGCTGTCATATCAGCTCCAAGTTTAAAGGTTCCAGCTAGATTACCCTGCATGGCAGCAATCAGTTTCTTGAAGGAAGTATAGACACCGTCCTTGGCAAGCTTTTGCTTATCAACTGTGAAGCTATAGTTATTCTTGTATGCTGAATCTTTCTCTTGAACCAGTTCATTGAAGGCAACGGTTACCTTGTATTTCCCATCCTCTGTTTCCTTAATAGAGCTAACTGGTAGCAACATTTCTTTCATCTTATCTGATTTGATTTTGACAAAATAAGGTGACAAATCGCTTGGTATTTCTGATAAGTTCAGATAACGACGGTAGTGACCCTCTTCCTTACCATAGAGCCCCACTTCATCCACATCTTTGATTTCAATTTTTTTATAGTCTAATTGAAAATCTTTCGTTGATACTTCTGTATTTTCCTGATCAGATTGGCCTAGATTATAGGTCAAGTAAGTCTTAATTGTATAAGGAGTATAATAGTCCAAACCATCAATCGTTTGCTGAACGGATAAATCTTTCAAATCCACTTCTTTAATCAGTGTTCCATTTTGAAAAATTTGGGCCTTGGCCTTAACAAAAGCAGACGTTGGGTCATCTAAGCGGTAGTTAACTGCTACTGCTTTTTTGCTCTCATCTTTAACCAGATTAGTAATTTCAACTGTTGGTTTGGTTTTAACAAGACTACCAACCTTGACAATCTCTTTGGTTGGTTCTACTTCTGTACGTGAGATTTCCTTGCTAGCTTCCACCTTACCATTTACGAGATAATCTTCAAACTCGATTGTCCGTAAACCATCTTTTCCTTCCTGAGCAATTTCTCGATGATTTTTCAAGATGGTCGCATCTTCGATTTCTTCAGTTTCATGAGGGATAGTTTCCGTTACTGTTCGACGAGTACTTGTCAAAGGCAGTTCAGGAAGAGCTTCTGCCACAGCAGCCTCACCCTCGTGACCCTGCTCTTGTGTTCCTTGAGTACTGATTGGACCTGTATAAAACGGTAATTCTGGTTGAACTAGAGCATCGCCCTCATGACCAGGCTCTTGCGTACCTTGGGTACTAATTGGGGCTGTGTAAAATGGCTGAACGGGTTGAACTAAGGCTTCACCCTCATGGCCGGGCTCTTGCGTGCCCTTGCTGCTAACAATTTCTGTAGACTCTGGCACTATTGGCTCAACTGGAGCTCCCTCCTGAGGACCTGTGTAAACTGGTAGTTCTGATTGAACCAGGGATTCGCCTTCATGACCTGACTCTTGCGTACCTTGGGTACTAATTGGGGCTGTGTAGGCCGGTTGCGTTGGTTGAACTAGAGCATCGCCCTCATGACCTGACTCTTGTGTACCTTGAGTACTGATTGGTGCTGTGTAGGCCGGTTGCGTTGGTTGAACTAGGGCCTCACCCTCATGACCTGACTCTTGTGTGCCTTGGGTGCTAACGGGTTCTGTATAAGTCGGTTGAACAGGCTGAACTAGGGCAGCACCCTCATGACCCGGCTCTTGGCTCCCCTTTGCTTGCACCACAGTTTCTTTGTTTTTTTGTAGTTGAGGCTCTATAGGAGAAGGTGTTCCTCCTTGTTGTTCCTCTATCGTTGAGCTATCTACATTTTCTAAGTTAGACTTGCTGTCATGCGCCTTCTGTTTATCTGATTGCTTAACATCAGTCACTTTATTTTTCACATATCCAATGTATGTATATCCAGGGATATCAACCGGGGCTGGCAAGGCATCTCCTGCCTGAACCGACAGCTGAGTATTGTAGGCAGCCAATGTCTCACTAGTCAAGGCAAGGGCAGTTGGAGACAGCAACTGACTGCCTAGAGCGCTTACTAACAAGAATCGACTAATCTTGCTCTTGCCATCACGTCCCTTAAGAACTACTACAATCAATAAACTAAGGCCTGCCACCAAGGCAACAGTCCCTAATGAAGAGCTGGTCCCCGTATTGGGCAATACTTGATTGGCTCGATAAACCAGATAGTAAGTCGCATCAGATTCTTCCGCTACTTGTGGTAGGGATGTAACTAAGAGAGTCTTCTCTTCATCAGTCAAATCCGACTCTAAAACATAAGTATAATTAACGGCATGAGATTCTTGGGCAGATACAGTCTGTAGGCCAGTTCCCATCAAAAAGAAACACGCAACTGCTACAGATACAAGGCCAACTGCCAATTTTCTCAATGAGAAATTCTGTCTTTTTTCTCCACTAGTTTTGAAATTCATATTCCCCTCTTTTTACATTTTTAAATTAGTATATTAATTTATAGTGAAATATACAACTCTTCCCATTATACATCAACTTTTTAAAAGATTCTAGGGATAGATATGCAAATAAGGGAATAATAAAAGGCATTCCTAAAATTAGATACCTAACTTCTGGAATACCTATCATATTTCTAAATTTTTATTTCACAACAAGCTCATAGCGTGTCTTGCTTGTAAAGGTTTGACCGGCTTTAAGAACGACTTGGTCTTTGAGGTCGCTGTGAATGGCATCTGGTAAAGCCTGCGCTTCAAGGGCAATCCCATTGTGCTGTACCATTGGCTGACCTCCTATGATGACACTTTCATCCACAAAGTTTGCTGTGTAGACTACAAAGCAAGGAGCTTCTGTCTTGAAAAGCAGGAAGCGACCTGAATTTTGGTCATAAAGGAAACCAGCATTGTCATGACCTGCAGGAAGGGCAAATGGGTGATCCAAACCAGATACTAGCTGGATTTGTTCGTCTTCTTCTGCAAAGATATCCTTCAACAAGACACCATTATAAATGTGTTTCACTACATCACGATTGGCATCTGGAGTTTTGGCAGGAACACCATCGGGCGCAATTGGATAAATTCCCTCTGTGTTTAGTTGGAAGACATGGCGGTCAATTGTCTGTGTGAAATCACCAGACAAGTTGAAATAGCTGTGGTTGGTTGGATTGACCAGCGTATCCTGATCGGTTGTTACTTTATAGCTGATTTCATAGGCTCCAGTTTCTTCCAAGTGGTAACTGATCCAGATTTTGAGATTGCCAGGAAATCCTCCTGTTCCATCTGTACGTTCTGTGTAGAGGGTCAAGCCATGGTCGCTCACTTCAATTAGTTCAAACAAACTTGCATCCCAACCTGTTGAACCACTGTGATTGCAATTGCTTGCATTGTTGACTTCAAGATCATAAGTCTTACCATTAAGCTCAAAAGTCGCACCTGCAATACGTCCTGCTACAGGACCTACGCTAGCTCCATGTTTGGGGCTATTGCCTACATAGCTATCAAAATCATCAAAACCCAAGATAACATTGGCAAAATTTCCAGCCTTGTCAGGTGTGACATAGCGCAAGATGGTCGCACCATAAGTCATGACCTCAAGCTGGTAACCACCGTCCGTCTCAAAACGATAGGCTAAGACATCTTGTCCCTCAACATTTCCAAATACACGCTCTGTGTATGCTTTCATTCTGTTCTCCTTTTACTATTTCTCTCAAGCAAACAAACCATAGAAAGCCTACTGACAATCTATGGTTTATCTGATAATTTACAAATCCTCTTGTCAAGAATTCATAAATACTGTATTACTTTTGGTATTCGTGGATGATAACACCTTGTACCACACGGTTTACTGTACCAGTAGGTGATGGTGTGTCTGGTTTATTTTCTACCTTGAGTGAAGTCAATAGGGCAAAGAGTTGGGCATAAACGATGTAAGGGAAGACACGGTAAATATCATTCAAGACACCGCCACAACCAAGGGCCACTTCTTTGACATTTTCAAGACCAAAGGCTTGATCACTCAAAAGCACGACACGACGAGCAATATGATCACCAGCAACTTCACGAACCAAGTCCAAGTCGTACTTGCGAGTGTAGTCTTTCGTTGTACCAAAGACCAAGACAACTGTATCTTCGTTAATAAGAGATTTTGGACCGTGACGGAAGCCGACTGGGCTTTCATACATGGTCGCCACTTGACCAGCTGTTAGTTCCAAAATCTTGAGCTGAGCTTCATGAGCAAGTCCAAAGAAAGGACCGGCGCCTAGATAGATGACTCGGTTAAAGTCTAGGTCAACAAGCTCTTTGACATCTTCTGCATTATCTAGAACTTTACGGGCAAGACTAGAAACAACTTCAAAACGTTCAGATTTCACAGCAAATTCTGTAGGATCAAAGACCAAGAGAGCTGTCAACATCATTGACGTAAAGCTAGAAGTCATGGCAAATCCAGCGTCATTAGAAGCAGCTGGTTGCAAGAGCAAGAGATTACGGTCATCCCCGTGAGCTTGGAGAGCCAATTTACCGTCCGCTGCACAAGTAATCGTCACTTGGTAAAGCTCATCTACCAAGGCTTTGGCCAAATCAACAGTCGCCACACTTTCAGGCGAGTTCCCACTACGAGCAAAAGATACAAGGACAGTCGCCACATCTTTTTTCAAATAAGTTTCTGGATTGGCTACGATATCTGTTGTCGCAATGGCATTGAAATTCCATTTGCGTTCGTCATAGACTTCCTTAAAGTAAGGTACCAAGGTATCTCCCACATAAGCAGAAGTCCCAGCACCTGTCAAGATAACCTTGATATAGTCATGCTTATCAGCAATCCCTTGTAAAAAGGCTGCAATTTCTTCACGTTTTGCTTGATAAGATTCAAAAGCTTCTTTCCATACATCAGGCTGTTGATAGATTTCACGTGTAGTGATTTCTGCACCCAATTCGAGCAAGTCTTCTTTTGTATAATGTAGCATTGATTTCCTCTTTTTCTATTAAATATGGGAATGGGAGTAAGCCCCATTCCCATGTATATTCTATATAAAATGCTCTAACGATTTTCACGTTGTCACATCGTATACTCAATGAAAATCAAAGAGCAAACTAGGAAACTAGCCGCAGGCTGTACTTG